>JBEEJM010000026.1:0-24942 GCA_041169205.1 Pseudomonadota bacterium
TGGCAACTGTCGGGTGCGCCCGTTATCTTGGCCACCATCGTTGTGTTGACCGCCATGGATGCGGGCCTTAACTCGTTCATCTTTTTCCCGGCGCTCATGGCCGCAGGGGCACTGGTTCCGCGCGCAAAGGCCAGCGGGTCATAGCAGAGGCTACAAAGGCAGACTGGTCTTCTTCTGGAGTTTTCCCTCCGCGTTATACACCCGCACCGCCAACCACCACGCTTGCTGCGAATCTTTGTTCAGCGTGAGCTTGGAAAACTGCCGGTGCGCCGTGCTCATGGGGTGGGTCAGACAGTGGGCGCGCACTGCCTCGTCGCTGTGCGGATAGTCCACCCATTGCTCGGTCACAAAGTCTTGCGGCACGGCGTTGGCGAAGGGCAGCGTCGCGTTCCAGCCGGTGCAGGCCACCGACAGCGCCCGTACTGGGGGCTGCGAGCCCTGTGCGTGCAGCTCCAGCTCAGTGATGCCTGAGAAGTGGTAGTCGCCCGAAAGAAACACCAGGTGCTGAATTTGCTCTGCCACGATAAACCGCACCAGCTCTCGCCAGGTGGCAGGGTAGCCGTCCCAACTGTCGCCGGTGATGCATTGGCCTGGCGCTTCCCACAGTTCGCGCTCCACAAAGCCCATCACACTGCCGGAGCACAGCACCTTGGGCTGGTCTTTGAACTCCAGCAGCCAGGCCTTGAGTGCATCCATCTGCTGCTCGCTCACCATCCGCCGGGTGCGGTAGTTTTTGGGGCTGCGCAACTGGCGTTCGCTGCGTGTGTCGGCCCCAAAAAAGGGCACATCGCCTACTGTGAAGGCGTTCCAGAATCCGGTGACCTGCGGGCCCTGAATGGCCGGTGTGCTGCGGTACTTTGCAGCGATGCCCTCGGTGCCCTCGTTCCAGCGCCACTGGTAGGCCAGTGCAGCCTCAAAACCATTGACGAAAACAGTGTCTTGCGACGCGTCCACTGCGCCACTCCAGTTGTCGCCGTATTCGTGGTCGTCCACCACGGTGTAGCTGGGTACGCTGGCCAGCAACGCTTGCGCGTGTGGGCTGCCCCAGGCGTCGCGGTACAAGCCGGCCAACACCTCATCGGTTTCGCGGGTCTTGAACATGTTGGCGGTGGCGTCGGCGTAGATCTGGTCGCCCAGCATCACCAGCGCGTCCACAGGCAAGGTCGAGGTCGTCACATGCGCCTGCATCTGCAATGCCACCGCGTCCACGGCTTCGCCTTCGAACGGCGTGCCCGGCCAGCGGCACGACAGGGCCAGCCAGCTCACCGGCTGCTGCACGGGCGCGCCTATCCAGCGCTGCCACCAATGCAGGTGCGTCAGCGCCAGTGTGGCGTGGCCCAGTTGGCCTGCATCGCCCCAGCCCAGTTGCAAGGTGCCGAGTTTTTGAAAATCTCCGGGCTGGGCTTCCACCAGTTGTCCGCTCCAGTACGCCCCCGGCCCGTGCAGTAGCGTGGTTTTGTGATTTTGTGCCGGGTTCAGGTGGATGTGTTGCAGCCGCGTGACCGACCAGCCCGGCAAGGGCTGCCCATTCGCGTCTTGCAGTGCAGGGGCTGCGGCCGTGCGCGTGGGGTCGTTGGGGAACTCGGTCCACAGCACCAGTGCACGCCGTGGGGCGGAGGTATCCCCCGATTCCGCCAAGCGAATGTGCGGCCCGACCACGGGCTTGCGCGGCGCGGTGGCATCGCCGTCGCGCAAGTGGCTGGGAATTTTTTGCGTGTCTTGCTCTGCACCGCAGCTGCTCTGAAACGCAGCAGGGTTGTGCAGAAATTCGCACAGATGCGGGTACACATCACGGTGGGCGTTTTGGCCAAATAGAAAATCCATGTGGCCATAGCCTTCGGCCATGAACAGGCGCACCACGCGCCCGGCTTGACGCGACTGAAGCGCGCGCATGCGGCCCCAGGAACGCACGGCACTGCGTGGGTCAAACACCTTGTTGGCGCTGCCGTGGGCAAACAAAATGGGGAAAGTCCAATTCGTTTTTATTTGATCGGCTGTGAGGTACACACTGGCACCGTCGCGGTCGGTCAGGCGCTGGCGGTTGATGATGAAAAACAGTTGTCGAAACACGTCCACGCTGGCAGGCCCGACCAGCGAGGCCAACTCGCGGTGGGTGGCAGGGTTCAAGTTGCCGTGCACCCACTCGCGCCCGTAAAACAGCGTCATGCGGTTGCAAGTGGCGGTGCCACCCAGCGGATCGAATTGATCTTTGCGGTGCAGGTCGATTTCGCTTTCGGGCCAGGGCAGGCTGGCACCCAGACGGTCCAGCACCTGGTCCAGTGCTTCGCTCTTGCCGGACGGGGGCACCGGATTGATGGACATGCCGTCGGGCAGCAGGTCTTTGTACAGCACCGCCAGCGAGCCCGAGAGCTGGTTGGAGGCCGATGGCACCACCCATGGGTGGACCGCGTGGATGATGGCTTTGTCCACCATGCTGGCCTGCTTGACTGGGTCCATCAGCCAGCCCTTGAGCGTGGCCATGGCAAACGCGCCACCGCCTACGCAGTGGGCAAACACGGCAATAGGCACGTTGCCTGCGGCCTGGTACACATGGCGCACAGCAGCGGGAATGTCCAGCGCCGCCACATCGTCCATGCAGTGGTCATTGCCGTTGTGGGGCAGGCGGTTGGAGAGGCGGTGGTCGAGCACCCACACGGTGTAACCCGCACCCACAAACGCAGCGGCCATGTTGTTGCCGTCGGCGGTGTGGGTGGTAAATACGGTGCCACCGTGGGCTAACCCGTGCACCATCAGCAAGTGGCGCGCAGTGCTCTGGGGCTGGGCGGGGGCGTAACGGGTGAGCTCCAGGTTCAACACCTCGGCGCGCTGGGTGTCATCGGTGTTGTCGGTATCGTCTGTATATCGGGGCACGGGCAAGGCAAAACGCTGTGGTGGGCACGCGCCTTTCAGTAGGCCGTGTTCTGCCGGTTTGGGTGGATGTAGCGTGTCGTAACTGAGCCCGCGAAAGGTCCAGAAATGGGTCTGAAAAATCACCCGCAACCACAGCGTGGCAAAGGCCGCCATGGCGATCATGCCCGCGGGTGTGTTGATGGCCTGCGCCACTTGCAGGCGGTGGTTGCGCGCCATGTCGATCAGGTCGGCAGTGATTGACAGGGTGGCGGCATTTTGGCCGTTGTGGGGCGTGAGTGTGAGGTCAATCTCTACCAAGGCTTCCCATACATTTTTGGCCTGTGGCGTGTAGGCCAGCCACTTGCGGCCCTCCGCTTGTACTTTAAATTGGGGGCGCTCGGGCTTGTGTAGTGTGAAGCTGTAAATCAGCTCGCGGTGGAATGACAGGTTGCGTGCCGCGCGATAAAAGCCTTTGACGTGTCGCAGGATGGAGCCCAGCTTGCTTTCATCCGCACGCGGTGTGCCGGAGCTCGCCAGTTGGAAGATTTCTTTGAACCCTCTGCGCTGTGAAAACGTGCACAGCGCCGAAACGATCCGCATGGCCTGGTCCCAGCCATTCTGCGGTGCATCCAGCGCCAGCAGCGTGACCGCACCTGTGCCCTCGAGCACCGGCGTGCCTTTGCAGGCATCGGGGTGCACGGTGATGTCTTGCGGTGTGGGGTTGCGGTAGATGCGCAGCCGCGCGCCGGGGAGTGGTGTGGACGGACTGGCCACCCACTGGTCTACGTCCAGCACCACATCGACAGCCACCACCCAGGCACGCTGGCGTTCATCCAGGGTGAGTGCGGGGTCGATGTCGGGCAACCATTCGGGCGCTAGCCCCCGCCAGTGGCCCTGAAGGTGCTCCTGAAATCGTAGCGTTACGGGTTCACCGCCAACCTTGCGTGGAGATGGAATCCGGCCTTGCGGCCGTGGTGCCGAACTGGGCGCAGGCGCGGGGACGGGGACGGCGGCTGTCGGCGTAGCGGCAACCAACGCATCCCGAATGCTGCGCGCCGCCACCAGGCTGAGTGACGCGATGGTCAGAAACGGGTTGACGCCCACCGCGCTGGGCAGCATGGCACCGTCCAGCACATGCAGGCCCGCATGCAAGCCACCGTTGCGGTTGAACACGGTGCCGCGCCAGTCCACCACGCCATTGGCAGCGTCATCGCCCATGGGGCAACCGCCCAGCGGGTGCACGGTCACGCCCTGCTTGTTGCCGCCACCTCCGGCAATGTCGTTAAAGTCTTCTGGCAGGGCCTGCCACAGGGGGTTGGGCAGGTAGTCGCCACCTTGAAAGCCGTCTTGCTTAGGGTCGGCCGCCTTGTTCATCCACTCGTGCAAGGCTTGGTAATAGGGTGAATCGGGGCCGGTGCCGGGGGTGGTCCAGCGGATGTCGAGCTTGGGCCGGCCGTTTTTTGTGGGCTGCAAAGACATGACGCCATCGGCATCGTCAGGGCCCATGCCCAGCATCAGCAGGGCGTGGCGCTCCATGCCCATGGGGGTGGCCAGCCGATCCACATTCCAGTCCGACGAAAAATACCCCGGCCCCTCGGGCCCGGTGTAGCGGTGGGGCAATGAGAGCGTGGCACCCAGGGCCACGGTGAGTGGCGTCAGCGCACTGGGCACAGCGCCTTCTTCAATCAGCACGGTGCGTCGGCCACCCTGGGGCACAACCAACGACGCACGCAATATGCCGGTGATGGTCGGGCCCACGCGGTCATCAGGGCTTTGCAGCACGGAGGTGTCTGCCCCCGCAATGCCCATGCCGTTGACCAAGGTGCGCATGCCCCAGCCCATGGCCAGCACGTCGCCGTTGGTGGAAAAACGGGTGCCCAACAAAGGCGAGGAGGACACCGACGGCGAGTGCAGCAAAATTTCGGTGCTGCCCACTGCGCCCGCCGACAAAACCACTGTGTGGGCGTGGACTACAAATTCGCGCCTTGTGCGCGCGTCGCCTTGCCCATGGGTGCAAACCATGCGAACGGTCCAACGCGCAGCGCGGCCTTCGGTGGTGCGCAGCTCTGGCAGCTGTGCGGGCAATACCTCGAGCGCAGTGGCCCCGGTGAAGAACTCTGCACCCTTGCGGTGGGCATCCGGCAGCACATGCGTGGCCATGGTGTTTTTGGCACCCACGTTGCAGCCAGTAAAGCAGTTGCCGCAGCGGGTGCAGGCTTTTTGCGCTACGCCTGCGGGGCTGACCTGGTCGTGCGAGGCAATGGTCAGTGGAGCGGGCTCGGCCCGCAGGCCCATGGACTGGCCCAACGCATCGAGCGACTGAAATTTGCGCAGCGTGCGGGCATCACTCAAGGGCGCGACTTGCAATACCTGCTCGACCTCGGCCATGGCCGACCACAGGGCGGTGCGGCCAGCGGGGTTTTTTCGGTAGTGGTGCGGCCATTGGGCCTGGTCTAGCAGCGCGGCATCGGGGCGCAGGGCCACGCCCGCGTTGATGAGTGAGCCGCCGCCCAAGCCACTGGCCACCAGCACCGACACCGGGTCAAACCGGCGCAGCTCCAGCAAGGCATCGCTATAGCCCACCAAGTCTGCGCCGGGTTTTATCTGTACATTGACGTTTGCGGGGAATATGCCGATATCTTCAGGGAACTCACCCAGCGCGTATTCGCGTCCCCGCTCCATCACCCATACGAGGCTCTCAGGCGAGGCCAGCTCGCGTGCCGCAAAACTTCCCCCGTAACCCGACCCAATGACCAACACATCACACACCGGCGGCTGCAACGCGTCGGTGTCGAAGGTTTCCCTCCAATGGTCGATAGACTTGGACCATTGCAAGCGGGGGTCTGTCATGTCATGCTCCCTGACATTGGTTATTTTTAAATTAGATCATGCCTTGGCCCAGAGTTACTAGTTCGATGATGGTTAAAGACGACAAGCCGCTGTCAATGGTTGTGGCGCAGGAGTCGTTGCGTTTGCGGGCCACCCAGACGGTGCATTCCAGGCGCGTCATGTGGTTGGCCATGATTCTGATCGGCCTGGCCATGGCCAGCCATGTGGCGCTGTGGCGCATCCTGTGCTACACGCTGCCGATTGTTTTCATGGTGGAGGTTAATACGCGCGTGAGCCGACGGGTTTTGGGAACCCTGGACGGCAGCGATGGACGGCAGTTGTCTGGTCTGATGAACGACATGTGGTGGATGACCGTCATCAACCAGGCCTTGCTGGGCTCTACCGTGTGGTGGCTGGGCTGGCAGAGCGACCCGGAAATAGCGGTGCTGGGCACCGCCTTGCAGTTAATCTACCTGACGGCCGCCATGGTGAATGCGTCCACCCACCCGGCCACATTTATCGCCGGTGCCTGGGTCAACCTGGCGATGGCAGCGGTATTTTGGTCCCTGCGCGGGCTCACCGGCATTACGGTGGCGTTTGCCATGGCCGGGGTGGGGATGATGCTGATGCGCCTGTCGCGTCAGATGGCGGCCACTTTTTTGGATTCCCTGCGCATGCGGTTCGAGAACCTGGACCTGCTGGAAAAGCTGGCCGGTGAAAAGCGTGTGGCCGAAGCGGCGACCCAATTCAAGTCCGATTTTTTGGCCACCATCAGCCACGAAATCCGCACGCCGGTGAGCACCATCGTGGGCATGAGCTACCTCACGCTGAAGTCCGAGTTGACGGCGCGCCAGCGCGAGATGGTGCTGATCATCCAGCAGGGCGGGCAGCACTTGAATGGCCTGATCAACCAGGTGCTGGATTTTTCCAAGGTGGAAGCCGGCATGCTCAAGCTGGAAAAACTGGCCTTTAGCCTGCAGACGGTGCTGGACAACGCGTTTGCCATGAACTCCGACAAAGCCATCGCCAAGGGGCTGTCGATGGGCTTTGAGGTGGAAGACGGCATTCCGGACGTGATGGTGGGTGATGCCTTGCGCTTGAGCGAAATACTGATTAACTACATCAGCAACGCCATCAAGTTCACCCACAGTGGGGGCGTCACGGTGAATGTGTCTGCGCGTGCGCGTGGCGCGCACCAGATTGAGTTGTATTTTGCGGTGAAAGATACGGGTATCGGGCTGACTTTGGAGCAGATCAGCCGCCTGTTTCAGAGCTTTCAGCAGGCCGACAACTCCACCACCCGCAGCTATGGCGGCACCGGCCTGGGTCTGGCGATTTCCAAGAAACTGGCGGAGCTGATGCACGGTGAAGTCGGGGTCAACAGCACCTCGGGTCAGGGCGCAACGTTTTGGTTTACCGCCAAGTTTGATTTGCCGCAATCCGCACGTGCGGACCGCGAGGCGCGGGTCACGGCACCGGCCAAGCTGATGAGCGCAGCCCAACTTGACGAGGTGACTCTTCCACCCCCTGACGAAGACGACATTGCACTGTGTATTACTGTGGGCAACCAGCTAACGAGCTGGGTGCAGGCCAGTAGTCCGCAAGCGGTCGAATTGATGGGCCAGCACCGGCTGCTGCTCTCCAAGGTTTTGCGGGATGCCTATGCGCCACTGGAGCAGGCCATCACGCAGTACAACTGGCCGTGGGCCGAGCGCCTGCTGGACAACGCTGGCTTTATGCCTTTGGGCACGCTCAAAGACCAGGACACCATTGCACCGCTGCCCACGGTGCTGGTGGTGGATGACACGGCGGCCAACCTGACCATGATGGTGGAGCTGCTGTCTCCGCTGTACCGGGTGCTGGTGGCCGCGTCGGGTGCGCGTGCGCTGCAAGTGGCCCGCACGGCGCAACCCGACCTCATGCTGCTCGATGTGATGATGCCGGTGATGGATGGCTACGAAGTCTGCAGCCGACTCAAAGCCGACCCGCGGACCCAAGACATTGCGGTTATTTTTCTCACTGCCAAAAACCAGCCCGAAGACGAAGAAAAAGGCCTGCACCTGGGCGCGCTCGACTACATCAGCAAACCCATCAGCCCGCCCATCGTGCTGGCGCGGGTAAAGACCCAGCTGGCGCTGCGCGCGGCCAGTCACTTTTTGATCGACAAGGCGGCGTACCTGGAGCAGGAAGTTTTACGCCGCACCGACGAAATTCGGGATGTGCAGGACGCCACTATTTTGACCATGGCCTCATTGGCCGAAACCCGTGACAACGAGACCGGCCAGCACATTCAGCGCACCCAGCACTACGTGCGGGCGCTGGCGTTGCAGCTCAAAGACCATCCGCGTTTCTCGGCCTACCTGACCGATCGGCAAATTGACTTGCTGTTCAAGTCCGCGCCGCTGCACGACATTGGCAAAGTGGGCATTCCCGACCGCATACTGCTCAAACCCGAGCGGCTGAATGAAGCCGAGATGGACATCATGAAGACCCACACTACGCTGGGGCGCGACACGATTGAGGCGGCCGAAGCGCGCCTGGGACATTCGGTTCCCTTTCTGCAGTGCGCCAAGCAAATTGCCTACAGCCACCAAGAAAAATGGGACGGCAGCGGCTATCCACAGGGCCTTGCGGGCGATGCGATTCCGATCGCTGCGCGCCTGATGGCCTTGGCCGATGTGTACGACGCGCTGATCAGCCGCAGGGTCTACAAACCGGCGTTCAGCCACGCAAAAGCCAGAGACATTTTGTTGGAGGGCCGTGGCATTCACTTTGACCCGGATATCGTGACCGCTTTCGAGGCCGTGGACGAGGTGTTTCAGGTGATTGCCCGCACCTACGCCGATAGCGAAACCAGCGCCGAAGAATCCACCTAATTATGTAACACTAGCGGGGTACCGGCTGAGGCTGGGATCTTCTGGGGTTGTATTTTGCGCATTCTGCTGGTTGACGATCATCTGCTGTTTTCGCGGGGACTTCAGTTCCTGCTGGCAGACCTGGACGCACATGCGATCTGTGTCATTACCAACTCCATTGCCCAGGCCGAAGCTGCGACTGGTCCGTTTGATTTGGTGCTACTGGACTACGCGCTGCCCGACAGCCAGGGCCACGCCGGACTGTCGCGTATCCGTGCCGCGCATGAGGGCGTACCGGTGGTCATTCTCTCTGGCGAAACGCGGCTCCAACTGGTGAGCGATCTGGTGGAGCTGGGCGCTTCCGGTTTTATTTCCAAAGCCTCAGATACCGAAGTGTTGCTGTCGGCACTGCGCACCGTGATGGCGGGTGGCATTTACCTGCCACGCCAATTGCTGGGAGTGCCGTCACCGGGCACGATTGCCCGCGCCCATGACCTAAGCCCCCGCCAAGTGCAGGTGGTGCTCAAGCTGATGCAGGGCAAGTCCAACAAACTGATCGCCACCGAGCTGGGGCTGGGCGAGAGCACGGTCAAAACTCACCTGACGGCCGCCATGCGCAACCTGGGGGTCACCAGTCGCACGGAAGCGGTGTTCAAGGCGGCCACCCTGGGGCTGCTGCCGCCACCCTCGGATACCCAATTTCAATCGGAATGATGTCTCGTCTGGTGTCCTACAAGCGCGGCATCGCCTGGGGTGTGGGTGGTTTGGTCGCCGTATGGGCCTTGGCCTGGGTGGCGGTGCCGCCCTTGCTCAAGGGGCAGATCGAAGCCCGCGGTAGCGAGGCGCTGGGGCGCAAGCTCAGCATCGGCGCGATCGATTTCAAGCCTTGGTCACTGGAACTCACGGTGACAGACCTGGACCTGGCCACGGCCGACGGCAAGGCTAGTCAGCTCAAAGTGGCCCGCGTGTATGTAGACGCGGAGATGCAGTCGCTGCTGCGGTTGGCCCCGGTGGTGGACGCTATTACTGTCGATGCGCCCCAGGTGCGCGTGGTGCACCAAGGTGATGGGCACTACGATTTTGACGACATCGTGGCCCGTCTGAACAAGACCGCTGACACCCCACCCAGCGCGCCCCTGCGCTTTGCCTTGCACAACCTGACCCTCAACGACGGCGCAGTCGATTTCACCGACCAGAGCGCGGGCGCAGAGCGCAAACACACCTTGCGCAAGCTGCACATCGCCCTGCCATTCCTCAGTAATCTGGATTCGCAGCGCGAGGTGCTGGTGACACCGCGCCTGGCGTTCGAGCTCAACGGCAGTGGGTTTGACACCGCCGCCGAAGGCACGCCCTTTGCCCAGACCCGCAAGGGCGAGGCCAGCGTAAAAATCACCAAGTTGGATGTCGCGCCCTACCTGCCTTATTTGCAGCAGCTGCAAGTTGGGCTGCCCATGCAGCTCAAGGCGGCGGTGCTGGACACCGACCTGCGCATCACCTTTGCGCAAAAACCCACCATGGCGATTACCGTGGGCGGCTCGGCCACCTTGTCGGGCCTGGCGGTGGCCGATAGCAATGGCAAAGACTGGCTGGGTGTGGAGTCGATTCACGCCGTGCTGGCCGACGTGCGGCCGCTGGAGCAGGTGGTCAAACTGGAGTCGCTGGAGATCGTCGCACCCCATGCGCAGATCGCACGCAACCGGTCGGGTCAGCTCAATATTGCTCCTAAAACGATAGCTGGTGACGCACATTCCACGGGGGCTACGGGCCAAAAAGACTCAAAATCCATGGAATCCAAGTCCACCGTGAGTTCTTGGCAGGTGGGGCTGGCGCATTTCGCCTTGCACGGCGGTGCGGTGCAATGGACCGACGACAGCGTGGCTCCCGCAGCGCCCACAGTGCGTTTGGCCGTGGCCGACCTGGAGCTGCAAGCGAACGCTATTGCCTGGCCGTTTGCAGAAACCCCAGCGACGCTGGAGGGCAGCCTGTCGGTGCCCATGCCAGCGTCTGGCAGCAAGGGCGCCAAGCCTGCAAAAGCAGCGCAGCTTGCCTTCAAAGGGAGCGGCACCGATGCGGCGGGCAGCGTGCACGCCACGCTGGCCGATCTGGGTCTGGGCTTGGCAGCGCCGTACGCAGCGCAGTTTTTGGTACCGCAGGTGGCGGGTGTGTTGGATAGCGAACTCGATGCGCAGTGGAAAGACGGCGCTGTGCAACTCACGGTGAGGCGCGCAGCCTTGCGTGATGTGGCCCTGCTGGATGACAAAGCCAAGGCTGGCGAAGGCGCAACCGCTCTACCTAAATTCAAGCTGCTGGAATTGAACAACGCCCAGATCGACCTGACCAGGCAGACCGCCCGGGTCGGCAAGGTCACCCTGCGCGCACCCCAGGTGGCCGTTGCGCGGGACGAGCAGGGCCACTGGATGTTTGAGCGCTGGCGCAAGACCGCACTGTCCGCCGCCGCACCGCTCACTGACACGCCTGTGGCGACCCCCGCCAAACCCGTCGCCCCCTGGCAAGTGGCCGTGGCTGAAGTCAACCTGGAAGATGGCACGGTGGCGCTGGACGACCGCCTGCCCACCAAGCCAGTGACCGCCACCGTGAGCGCCCTGAAAGTGCAGGCCAAATCGCTCACGCTGGATGGCCACAAGCCCGCGCCGCTCGTGCTGTCTGCGCGCATCAAGGCGGGGCAGACCGAGCCCGGCAGCCTCAAGTACAACGGCACTGTGATGTGGAGCCCGGTGGTGGTGCAGGGCACGGTGGAGGCGCTGCAAATACCGGCGCACGCTTTTGCACCCTATGTGGCCGACAAACTCAACATTGAGTTGCTGCGGGCCGATGCCAGTGTCAAGGGCACGGTGCGCTACGCTGCCACGCCCGTAGGCCCCGAAGTGCAACTGCGCATGGATGCGGCACTGGAAGACTTTCGCTCCAACAGCGTGCAAACCACAGAGGGGCAGGGGCTGCCAGTGGGTGAAGAGTTGCTGAGTTGGAAGTCGCTCAACGTGCCCGGTATTGCGCTGGACATGGTGCCAGGCAAGGCCTTGCAGGTGCAGGTGCGTGAAGCAGCGCTGACCGACTTTTATGCGCGTGTGGTGGTCAGCCCACAAGGGCGGTTGAATCTGCAGGATCTGGTCAAGGCGGATACCGCCGCCGTAGCGCCTGCGGCCCCAACCGCGCCTTCGCCGGACCCCGTCATCAGCGTCGGCCCGGTGAGCCTGGTCAACGGCAAGGTGCTGTTCTCGGACCGCTTCATCAAACCCAATTACTCGGCGGACCTGACCGAGCTCACCGGCAAGCTGAGCCAGTTCTCGTCGCAACCGGTAGAAGGCGTGTCGCAGCTGGCCGACCTGGAGCTGCGTGGCCGCGCCGAGGGCAGCGCTGCGCTGGAAATTACCGGCAAGGTCAACCCGCTGGCCAAGCCGCTGGCGCTGGATATCAAAGGCAATGTGCGTGACCTGGAGCTGCCACCGCTGTCGCCTTACGCCATCAAATACGCCGGCTACGGCATCGAGCGCGGCAAGCTCAGCATGGTGGTCAACTACCTTGTGAAGCCCGATGGCCAACTCACGGCCAACAACAGCATCGTGCTCCACCAGCTCAGCTTTGGCGAGAAAGTGGAGGGCGCACCCAACAGCCTGCCCGTCAAACTGGCGGTGTCGCTGCTGGCCGACCGCAATGGGGTGATTGACCTCAACCTGCCCATCAGTGGTTCGCTGAATGACCCGCAGTTCAGCGTCGGCCCGGTGGTCTGGAAAATCATCACCAACCTGATTGCCAAAGCCTTGACCGCGCCGTTCAGCTTGCTGGCCAACGCGTTGGGTGGCGGCGACGAACTCAGCAACGTGGCGTTTGCGCTGGGCAGCAGCAGCTTGTCGGTGCCTGCCAAGCAGGGGCTGGACAAAGTGGCCAAGGCGCTGGTGGACCGCACCGGTCTCAAACTCACGGTGCAGGGCACCGCCAGTCTGGAGGTCGAGCGCGATGCCTTCAAGCGCGAGCGCCTCACCGGCTTGGTGTTGGCCGAGAAGCGCCGCCGCGCTGCTGTGGCGGGGCAAGACACCGCTGCCGTGGCAGGGGTGGCAGAAGCCGAGTACCCGGTGCTGCTCAAAGAGGTCTACAAACGCTCTGACATCACCAAGCCGCGCAATCTGGTGGGCATGGCCAAAGACCTGCCGCAAGGCGAAATGGAAGCCTTGCTGCTGGCCAATATCGGTGTGAATGACGATGCCATGCGCGAGCTGGCGCTGAACCGGGGCGTGGCCGTGCGCGACTACCTGGCGGCGCAAAAAGTGGAGTCGGAGCGGCTGTTTCTCGGCGCGGCCAAAACCGTGGCACCCACAGGCAACTGGCAACCCCGGGCCGAGCTCAATCTGACCAGCCGTTGAACGATTGGGTTGAGGAATCTCTGCAAAGCCCAACCGACCGTTGAGATCAGTTTTACCAACACTGGATTCGGGTGCTTTCCTCGCGCAATGAGGGCTTGACTTGGCTGGATCAGCGGCCTAACCACGGGGCGCGCTGAAGCCGCTGCAGCGGCTGCGACCAGCCGGGGTGGATCCGGAATTTAAGGGTTTACCGCTATCCGAAAATCGGTATGTCACTTACGAAAATCCCAATTTGTTGTGGATCAATGCGCTGGGTAATATCCCTCCACTTCTTCACGGACCAGTGCAAACGGTGCTGGATGTGAACAAGCCCGGTCCGTCATTCAACAAGCTATACAAGGAGACACAATATGAAACTGAACCGTCGCACCCTGCTCGCCACATTGCTGGCTACGTCTTTCGTCATGGCCCTGCCCATGAGTGCTTTTGCGCAAAAGAAAATCGTTATGGGTTTTAGCCAAATTGGTGCCGAAAGCGAATGGCGTACCGCCAATACCAACTCCATGAAGACTGCTGCCACGGATGCCGGCATTGAGATGAAGTTTTCTGACGCCCAACAAAAGCAGGAAAACCAGATCAAGGCGCTACGCACCTTTATCGCCCAAAAGGTCGATGTCATCGCCCTGGCGCCGGTGGTGGAGTCCGGTTGGGACACCGTTTTGAAGGAAATCAAGGACGCCCACATTCCCGTGATCATGGTGGACCGCAATGTGGACTCTAAAGACCGCTCGCTGTACACCACGCACATTGCGCTCGACTTCGTGGAAGAGGGTCGCATGGCGGCGCGCTGGTTGGTGGAGAAAATCAAGTCCACCTCGGGGGATGTGAACCTCGTGGAGCTGCAAGGCACCGTGGGTTCTGCGCCCGCCATTGACCGCAAGAAAGGCTTCGAAGAAGTCATCAAGACGGAGCCGCGCATCAAGGTCTTGCGCTCGCAAACCGGTGACTTCACCCGCGCCAAGGGCAAGGAAGTCATGGAGGCTTTCCTGAAGGCCGAAGGCAAGAAGATCAATGTGCTTTACGCGCACAACGATGACATGGCTATCGGAGCCATCCAGGCCATCGAAGAAGCCGGTTTGAAACCGGGCAAGGATATCTTGGTGATCTCTGTGGACGCTGGCAAGAGTGCCTTTGAGGCCATGATCGCCGGCAAGCTGAATGTGGCCGTGGAGTGTAGTCCGCTGATGGGACCTGCCGTGATGCGTGCTGCCAAGGATATCGTGGCCGGCAAGAGCTTGCCCAAACAAATCATGGGCAAGGACAGCGTGTTCCCGATGGAAATTGCGGCCAAAGAGTTTCCGAATCGCAAGTACTGAGTTCAGTGTCTGAACCTGTGTGCCGGGCCAGGCCCGGCACACGCAGGTGTGAGTCCCGGGCGCTGCCCGGGACATGTGATGCAGCGTGGCCAGGAACCACCGGGAAGACCAACATGACAGACAACATGCAAGCAGCCCGCAGCGACGGGCTGGTGCCGGTGCTGGCTCTGCGCGGCATTGCCAAAAAATTCGATGGTGTACCCGCTTTGTGCGGTGTGGATTTGCGCCTGTTTGCAGGCGAGGTGCATGCCTTGATGGGGCAAAACGGCGCCGGCAAGTCGACCTTGATCAAGGTGCTCACAGGCGTCTACGCGGCCGATGAAGGCACGATGACGCTGAATGGAGAAACCATTCGCGCGGCCTCACCCCTGGAGTCGCAGCGATTGGGCATCAGCACGGTGTACCAAGAGGTAAATCTGTGCCCCAACCTGTCGGTGGCCGAAAATATATTTGCCGGGCGCTATCCCCGGCGTGGCATGGCGGCGGCCTGGTCGATTGACTGGGAGCACATGCGCCGCGAAGCCAGCGAACTGCTGGCGCGCCTGAACCTGCACATCGACGTGACCCAAACCCTGGCCAGTTATTCGGTGGCGGTGCAGCAAATGGTGGCTATTGCGCGGGCCCTGAGCATTTCGGCCCGCGTACTCATTCTGGACGAACCCACCTCCAGCCTGGACGACGAAGAGGTGGAGCGCCTGTTTGGTGTTTTGCGCCAGCTGCGTGACGAGGGCATGGCGATTCTGTTTGTGACCCATTTTTTGGACCAGGTCTACGCCCTGTCGGACCGCATCACGGTGCTGCGCAACGGCGAGCTGGTGGGCGAGTACCTGGCGGCCGACCTGAACCACGCGGCCCTTATCGCAGCCATGGTGGGGCGTGAGCTGGACGCCCCTGCGTCGGCTGGCCTGGGCGCAGCGGGTGCGCAGCGGCAGGCCCAACCCGAGTTCCTGCAAATCCATGGGCTGGCACGTCAAGGCAAGGTCAAGCCGCTGGACCTGACGCTGCACCGTGGTGAGGTGGTTGGCCTGGGCGGGCTGCTGGGTTCGGGCCGCACCGAACTGGCCCGGCTGCTGTTTGGCCTGGATGCCAAGGATGCGGGCCATATCTCCCTAGGTGGCAAGACTGTGGACATTGACTCGCCAGTGCAGGCGATTCAGCTGGGCTTGGGCATGTGTCCGGAAGAGCGCAAGGTGGACGGCATTGTGGACGCGCTCTCGGTGCGCGAAAACATTGCCCTGGCCTTGCAGGCACGCCAGGGCCTGTGGCCCTGTATCTCGCCCGACCAGCAAGCCGACATGGCGCGGCACTATGTCCAGTCCCTGGGCATCAAGACCGCCAGCATCGACACGCCGATTGGCAAGCTCTCCGGCGGCAACCAGCAAAAGGCGGTGCTGGCGCGTTGGCTGGCCACGCAACCCAGTCTGCTGATTCTGGACGAACCGACACGCGGCATCGATATCGCCGCAAAGCAAGAAATCATGAACGAAATTTTAAAACTGGCACGCGACGGTATGGCCGTACTGTTCATCTCTTCCGAGATGGACGAGGTGGTGCGCGTGGCGGACCGCATTGTGGTGATGCGCGATCGCGCCAAGATTGGCGAGCTGCCCGCCGGCACCGAAGACCACGCGGTGTACAGCATGATTGCGGGGCACCCGTGAGCACACCGACCCGCAAAGAGCGCCTGCTGGCGCTACGCAGCCATGCGCTGCTCTGGCCGCTAATCACGCTGGTGCTGATCTTGCTGGTGAATGGCAGCCTGAATCCGGGGCTGTGGCATTTGCAATGGCGGGATGGTCATCTCTATGGCAGCGTGATCGACATCCTGAACCGCGCAGCACCGTTGATGCTGGTGGCGCTGGGCATGACCCTGGTGATTGCAACCCGGGGCATCGACATCTCGGTCGGTGCCACCGTGGCCATCAGTGCGGCGGTGGCGGCGCTGATGATAGGCGGCACCCTGGTCATTGCGGATGGTGTCCCCCGCTATGTCAGCCGCTTCCCCATGCCGCTGGCCATTTTGGCGGCCCTGGGCGCAGCCCTGGCATGCGGCTTGTGGAACGGCTTGCTGGTGGCCAAGATCGGCTTGCAGCCGATTATTGCCACCCTGATCCTGATGGTGGCCGGACGCGGCATTGCCCAGCTCATCACCGACGGCCAGATTCTGACGGTCTACTACGCGCCCTATTTTTATATCGGCAGTGGTTACTTGCTGGGCCTGCCCTTTGCGCTTTTTATTGCGGCAGCGGTTTATCTGCTAATGCACTTGGTGCTGACGCGCACGGCCCTGGGCCTGTTCATCCAGGCCATTGGCATCAACCCCGCCGCGGCGCGCCTGGCCGGGGTGCGCGAGCGCCTGATCAGCGTCTGCGTCTATGCGTTCTGCGGTTTGACGGCCGGCGTGGCCGGGCTGATCATCAGCTCGAATGTGAAGAGCGCCGATGGCAACAACGCGGGCAACCTGATGGAACTGGACGCCATTTTGGCCGTGACTCTGGGCGGCACGCTGCTCACCGGCGGGCGCTTCAGCCTGGCCGGCAGCGTGATAGGCGCGCTCATTATTCAGACCCTGACCTCTACGATTTACTCGATTGGCGTGCCACCCGAGATTAATCTGGTGGTCAAGGCCGCCGTGGTGTTTATTGTGATGCTGATGCAGTCCGAAACATTTCGTGCCACGCTACGTGGCTGCTTGGTGCGCCCCGCTTTGGAGAAGCGCGCATGAAGCTGGCCCCCAAATACCTGCCGATGGCCGCCACCGTCTCGCTGTGCCTGGCGATGGCCACCTTTGGCGCGTTCAACTACACCGGCTTCTTTTCGCCCCAGGCCTTGTTGAATCTGCTGATCGACAACGCCTCGCTCGTCATCGTGGCCGTGGGCATGACGTTTGTGATCCTGGCTGGTGGCATTGATTTGTCGGTCGGCTCCGTGGTGGCGCTCAGTACCATGGTGCTGGCCACCCTGGTGCAGCGCCACGGCTGGAGCATCTGGCTGGCCGTGCCGCTGGTGCTGGCCATGGGTACGCTATTCGGTGCCCTGATGGGCTGGTTGATACAGCGCTTTCGCCTACAGCCCTTTATCGTGACCCTGGCCGGCATGTTTCTGGCACGCGGCCTGTGCTACCTCATCAGCATTGATTCCATCAGCATCACCGATGCGACTTACACCCAAATCGCGCAGACCCGCATCCATTTATGGAGTGAGGGTCCGGCCCTATCCATCAGTGCCCTGCTGGCGCTGCTGGTGGTCGTGCTGGCGATTTTTTGCGCCCACTGTACCGAGCTGGGGCGTACCGTCTATGCCATCGGAGGCTCCGAGCATTCGGCCGTGCTGATGGGTCTGCCAGCAGCCCGGGCGACGGTCTTTGTCTATACCGTCAGCGGTTTTTGTGCGGCACTCGGGGGTGTTTTCTACACTTTCTACATGCTCTCGGGCTATGGTCTGCATGCCGTCGGGCTGGAGCTCGATGCGATTGCGGCCGTGGTCATCGGTGGCACTCTGCTGACCGGTGGTGTGGGCTACGTCCTTGGAACCCTGTTTGGTGTGCTCACGCTGGGGCTGATCCAGTCGCTCATCATCTTTGACGGCTCCCTAAGTTCCTGGTGGACGCGCATCGTCATCGGTGCCCTGCTGTTTGTTTTTTGCGTGCTGCAACGTGTGTTTGAGTCCCGGCGCAAACCGGCATGACGATCGACTACACCCACTGGCTGCTGCGCGCACGCCTCAAGACCCGCCAGCTGATGCTGATCGTGGCTTTGGCGGAGGAGGGCAGCATCCACCATGCGGCCAAGCTGATGAACATGACACAGCCGGCCGCCTCCAAGCTGCTCAAGGATTTGGAGGATGTGCTGGAAGTTCAGCTGTTTGAGCGCCTGCCCCGGGGCATGCGCCCGACCTGGTTTGGCGACACCATGATCCGCCATGCCCGCATGGCCTTGTTCAGTCTGAACCAGGCACATGAGGAAGTACAGGCGGGCAAGCTCGGACAGTTTGGCCAAGTGAATATCGGCTCGATTACGGCGCCCGGCCAGATGCTCTTGCCGTCCATGGTGATGGCCGTGAAGATCGCCCATCCCAATCTGGTGATCACGGTGCAGATCGAGCCCAGCAACGTGCTGATCGAGCGCCTGCACCGGGGCACGCTGGACATCATGGTGGGGCGGCTGTCGGCGGAGCAGGAGAAGAATGATCTGCACTACACCGTGGTGGCCAGCGAGCCGGTGTGTGCCGTGGCCCGCCCCGGCCATCCGCTGCTCACCGACCGCAAACTGGGCGTCACCAAGATGCTGGAGTATGGCTGGATCGTGCCACCCAGCGGTAGCGTGATGCGGCATCGCTTTGACCTGATGTTCCAGGAACTCAATCTGTCCCATCCCACCAACAGCGTAGAGACGGCCTCCCTGCTGTTCACCACCAAGATGATGCAGCAAAGCAATATGGTGAGTGTGATGGCCGTGGACGTGGCGCGCTACTACGCCGACCACGGCTTGGTGGCCATCCTGCCGATTGCCCTGCCTTTTGAGATGGAGCCCTTTGGTTTTATTACCCGGCGCGATCGGGTGCTCTCGCCCGCAGCCAGCCTGGTCATGGAGGCCCTCAAGGCCTCGGCCATCACGGTGTACGGGAAAAATTTTGCTGCCCAGGTAGAAGAATAGTTTTTTCAAGGAAACCCATGTCGCCCCATCACTCTGTTTTTTGGCTACGCCACGCTGGACAAACCTTGGGATTGGTGCCCAGCTTGGGCGGCAGTGTGGCCGCCTGGACGCTGGACCGCGCCAGCGGTCCGCTGGACCTGTGGCGCCCCTGGGACGGCTACACACCGGACCTGTACCGTCTTGCCTCCTTTCCCCTGGTGCCCTGGTCGAACCGCATCAGCGCTGGCGGCTTTAGCCATGCGGGTACTTTCCATGCGCTGACACCCAACCGCATCGGCGAGGCCTATCCCATCCACGGGGATGGCTGGTTGCAGGCGTGGACCCTGAGCCAACCGTCAGACGACACAGTGGAGATGCGGCTGGAGTCGGCCCACTTCCAAGGCAATCCTTATGCCTACCAGGCCGTGCAGCGCTTCGTGTTGCGCGAGGATGGCATGGACCAAACACTGAGCGTCACCCATACCGGCACCACGCCCTTACCCTACGGCCTGGGCCAACACCCTTGCTTTCCCCGCACCCCGTTGACGCGCTTGCAGGCCTCGGTACAAGGCGTCTGGCTGAGTGGTGCCGACCCCATGCCCACCCGCCACACGGCGGACTTCCCGGCGACCTGGGACTTGCGCGAGGGCGTGAACGCATCCGGTTCGGGCATTGACAACGCCTACACCGGTTGGTCGGGTGTGGGTACCATCACCTGGCCCGAGCACCAGTTAACCCTGTCCATGGGCGTTCCAGAGCTGCAGGCAGGCGGGCTGGATGACGGCTATTGCCTGCTGTACCGGCCACTGGAAGGCCCCGGCTTTTGTTTTGAACCGGTCACCCACCCCATCGATGCCTTTCACGCCCCGGATCAGCCGGGCTTGAAGGTGCTGGGCACCGGCGAGAGTCTGACGCTGCACGTGGAGTGGCGTATCGGGTAGTGCGGGAAAATGCACCCCCAAAGCCTGAAAAAGTTGCAATTCAGCGTACAGTCGCGCCAAAATTCGATGACAACGACGTTGGTCGTTTTATCGGTTGTGCAGACATTTCTTAAGTCGAAGCCTTATGTACGCCCCCAAACAATTTGAAGAGACCCGCCCCGAGGTGCTGCACCAGCTCCTGCGTGCGCATCCCCTGTGCACGCTGGTCACGCTGTCCGACGACGGGTTGGTGGCCAACTACATTCCATTGCTGCTGCGGGCTGATCAGGGACCCTTTGGAACGCTGGCTGGGCATGTGGCCCGCGCCAACCCTGTGTGGCGTGCTACCAATTTTGTAGTGCCTGTGTTGGCTTTGTTTCAGGGGCCACAGCACTACATCAGCCCCTCGCTGTATGCCACCAAGCCGGAGCATGGCAAAGTGGTGCCCACTTGGAACTACGCCGTGGTGCAGGCCCGCGGACTGCTCACAGTGCGCGACGATGCCGACTGGGTGCGCCAGCAGGTGAGCGAGTTGACGCTGAGCCAAGAGGCCGCCCGCGCCACACCTTGGGCGGTGGCCGATGCGCCGCGCGACTACACCGACACGCTGATCAAAGCCCTGGTGGGCATTGAAATACCGCTGACCCACATCACCGGCAAGTGGAAGGTCAGCCAGAACCAGCCCACCGTCAACCAAAGTAGCGTGGTGGCAGGCTTGCAGCAGCAAGGCAGCGCTGACGCGCTGGCCATGGCGGCACTGGTGCAGGAGTTTGGGGCTAAGTAAGACCGAGGCCAAAGCGGCGGATTAGCGCTCTTCCACCTTGCCATCGGCATGCTTGGCAAACCGGCCCCGTTCGCGCGGGTGCACCGGGTCGCTGGCACCCCAGGGCCAACCGCCGAACTCGGTGCGGCGGTAGTCGGCAAAGGTCTGGTGAATCTCGGCCTCGGTGTTCATCACAAACGGGCCGTACTGCGCTACAGGCTCTCCAATCGGGCGGCCTTGCAATACCAAAAGTTCTGCTTCGGTGTCACCATTTACCAGCACGCAGTCGTGGCTGGCCTGCACTTCCACGACGCTGGAGGGCGGCACGACCTCACCGGCCATGGTCAGCGTGGTGCCGTTGAAAAAATACAGTTGGCGTCGGGTGCGTCCGTCCTTGGCCGCGGGCAAGGTCCAGGTTGCGCCGGGGGCCATTTTCAGGGTGTAGATGGCGACCTCGCTGTCGGTCTCGCTGGCCCAGGAGTTGGGCGGGGGTGGCAGGCTTTGCATGCCGGGCAAGCTGCCGGCGATGCAGGTGACTTCGGTCTCCCGTCCCTGGGCGTCTTGCACCTGCTGCCGTTGAATGTCCTCGTGCCAGAACATGGTGAAGTGGGGTTCGGCCATTTTGTTTTTGGCGGGCAGATTGAGCCAGATCTGAAACAGTTCAACCGGGTTGGGCACGTCGGGCTTCACCAACGGAAACATCTCGCAATGCACGATGCCTTTGCCGGCCGTGAGCCACTGCACATCGCCACCGCCAAAGCGGGCGGTGGCACCCAGCGAGTCGGAGTGGTCGATCAGGCCGCTGCGCACGATGGTCACCGTTTCAAACCCCCGGTGCGGATGTGAAGGAAAGCCCGGAATGGTCTGGCCGTGGTACATGCTCCAGCCGTCTTTGCCAGAAAAGTCCTGGCCCAGCGCACGCCCCGCCAGCGAGGCCACCGGCCCCTGCTGCGTATTGCCCGGCGGGTAGGCGTCATCGTGGTGCATGCAAAACAGAAACGGGTCTATGGTTTGCCAAGGGGTGCTCAAGGGGCGGATGGACAGTACGGTTTTCATAATCCACATTGTCATCCGTTTGGCGCTTTTTTGCTGGCGTGGGTCTGTGCGTCCACGCCCTGCCACTAAGATCGGACCATGGTTGTAAGGTCCCGTCTTTTGCGTTTGTTGTGTGCCTTTGGTGTGGCGGCAGCAGTATGGGCGCTGGGTTGGGCGCAGCGCCCGCCGTCACCGCAGCCAGCACAAGCCGTGCGGCCCGTGGCGACCGATATCACCCAGTTGCACCGGGTGGCGCAGGGCGATATTCCTATGCCCGCGGGTGCCGCCGCCGCGCACGCCAGCAGCCTGCTGGTGATGCCGCCCGGGCAGGCCGCAGCGTTGACGGTATTCTGGTTTTCGGGTGAACGCGAAAGCGGTCCGCTGGTGCAAATTGCCGCCTCGCAATGGGACCGTGCCACGCAGGCCTGGTCGGCCCCGCGCATCGTCGCCAATCGGCATGTGCTGGGCGCACAACTGGGCTATGGCTTGCGACGCTTTGGCAACCCGGTGGCCTGGCTCGATGGCCAGGGTCGCATCCATCTGTTTGTAGTGGCCACGGGCTGGGGCGGCTGGGCGGCCAGCCGCATTCTGCATTTGCAGCAAAGCAACGCAGCGCAGTCCTTGGATGCACTGACGTTTGAACCCGTGGGTGTGCTGCCTTTGTCATGGCTGTGGAACACCAGCCACCTGGTGCGCAATGCACCCTTGCCGCTGGCCGATGGCGGCATGGTGTTGCCGGTGCACTTTGAGCTGGGCCTGAAGGTTCCGGTGGCGCTGCGCTTTGACGCGCAAGGCCGCTTTCAGGGGCAGGTGCGCATGTCGTCGCGCAACTACCTGCTGCAGCCCACGCTGCTAGCGCAGACGCCTACACAATGGTTGGCGCTGATGCGCGATGAGCGGCCCAGCGGCAAGGTCGGCGCGGCGATCACCGACGACGGCGGTGCGCACTGGCGTGACCTGCCCGATCTGGCGCTGGACAATCCCGACGCTGCGGTGGGCGGCATGGCTTTCGCGTCGGGTCAGCAACTGCTGGCACACAACTCCTCCGTCGGCAGCCGAGCCCGCTTGGACTTGAGCCGCAGCACCGATGGGCAACATTGGTCGCTATTGGCAACCGTGGCCAGTGGCGCGCCGCTGGATGAATTTTCGTACCCTGCCATGGCGTGGGTCGATGGCAGCTTGTGGGTGAGCTACACCGTTGACCGACAGCGCCTGGCCTGGCAGAGGTTTGCACCATGAATCTGCTCACCGAATTGCTGCGCACCGATGCGCCCACGCTGCCGTCTTTGGCTATGACCCAAATCTGGTTGCACCTGGGCTGGGGCGTGGTGCTGGCCTGGCTGGGTGCGGGGTTGGCTGCGCATCGTTCTTCCCGCAAAGGGGTGCAGCTGGGAGTGGCGGCGGTGCTGGCGGTAGCCGCAGGCTTGTCTGGCCCGTGGGCTCCGGCGTACTGGCTGGGTTTGGCGTTTCAGGCCCCGAGCGTGCTCACGGTGCTGTTGTGTGTGGGCGGCTTGATCCACCGGTTTTTGGGGCGCACCCATCGCGTCGTGCCGGGTATTCGTTTTCCGTGGATGTTGGCGGGTGCGGGCATAGCGCTGGGCTGGTTGTTGCTGTTCGATACTTTTGCACTGCTGCCGTGGCAGATGTATTCCTCGGGGTTTGGTGCACTGGTGCCTGCGGTGCTGGTGCTCCCGGTGCTTGCGCCTTGGGTCTTGCGCAACCGTGCGAAGGGGTTGTCGTGGCAGGCCGTGTGCGCAGTGGTTGCCGTGTTGCTGTTTACGGCCTTGCACCTGCCCAGCGGCAACGTGTGGGACGCCGTGCTGGACCCCTGGCTGTGGCTGGCGCTGCAGGTGTACGGTGTGCGCGCCCTCATCCGGCGCTGAACCGGGGCAAAGGCTAAACCTTCACCAGCTTTTCCACGTGGGCACGCCCTTCGGGGTTGGCCATCATGACCAGGGTCATGCCGCTTTTGATGGGATGCGCATCGGCGGGGTTAAAGAGCCACTTGCCACTCTCGTGAATCGCCATGATCAGGTAGTCGCGTGATTTGGGAATGAGCGTGCCCAGGGGCGTGGTGGCAAACCCGTGCGGTACTGCGACCTCTTCCACGCGCAGGCTGTCGTCGCTGTGCAGCATTTTGTCCATGAAATTGACCACGTGGGGGCGCACCATGGCCGAGGCAATACGCATGCCACCGGTGAAGTCGGGGGACACGATTTCGTCGGCACCGGCGCGGCGGGCTTTTTTGGTGTTGGCAATGTCGCGCAAACGCACCACGACGCGCGACTTGGGGTGCACCATCTTGACCGACAGCGCCACCATCAGGTTGTGGCTGTCATCTCCCGTCACGGCAAACACACCGGCAGACTTTTCGACCCCCGCCTTTTGCAAGGCGTCATCGTCGGCCGCGTCTTCGTGCAGGTGCAGGGTTTCGGGGTGGTGCTCGAGCCAGAGGTCCAGCGCAGCGCGGTCCGACTCAATGACCACAAAGGCGCGCTTGGTGCGCAGCAACTCGACGGCGACATTGGAGCCCACACGCCCGATGCCGCAAATGATGTAGTGCCCTGACAGGGTGGCGATTTGTTTTTCCATACGCTTTTTCCTCAATCCAGCATTCAGGTCGGCATCGATCAGCAAGGCTACCAGCATCGAAAACAAATAGCTCAGGGTGCCAATGCCCACTACGGAGATAAACACCGTAAAGAGCCGCCCCATGGGGTGCTGCGAGAGGTCGACGATTTCACCGTAGCCAATGGTGGCAATGGTGATGAAGGTCATGTAGAAGCTGTCAATCCAGGTGGCGTGGGGCGCACCAATTTCGTGGTACCCCACAGTGCCGATCAGGGTGATGAGCAGCAACACCAGCGAGCCATAGGCCAGGCGCGAGACGTGCCGTGTTCTAAGAATGTCTTTCAGCACGCCCATGCATGGTTCTCCTGCTGGCTCATGGCTTGGGCTGCGGGACGATCAGCAGCTCGCGGCCAAACAGCCACTGTTGGGGCATCCAAAGGTTGCTCAAAGTCACTTCACCCTCCTTGTGTCGGCTCTTGACATGCCAACGCGATCCAATCACCTGGTGCGGGGTGGCGCACGTAGGCTCAGACTCAATGGCATTGTCCTGCAACCAGACCACGGCATTGAACTGCGAGAGCAAAAACGGCAGGCGCTCTTGTGGCGGTAACTCGGGTTTGAGCGCGCCGGTATTACGGCCTTCCGCGTCATAGGGTGTGAGGCGGCTGTCGGGAAATACAAAGTGAAAGCGCTCGTACTGTCCGGTGAAGCCGTTGGGCACCGCAATGCGTGCGCCACGCATTTGCTGCTGCACGGCGGCGCTGTATTGCGCGTTGGGTGCTTCCAGCGG
>JBEEJM010000027.1:0-9326 GCA_041169205.1 Pseudomonadota bacterium
CGTTTGGGCCGTGCCGTCGAAGACGTGGGTGAAGTCGTGCAGCCCGTGGCCGGGCGCGACCTGCAGCTCAGCATTGACAGCAAGGTGCAGTTCTTTGCTTACCAAAAACTGCGCGAAGCGGTGGTAACCAACCGTGCCCAGGCGGGTAGCGTGGTGGTGCTCGACGCTATTACTGGCGAAGTACTGGCGCTGGCCAACTACCCCAGTTACGTGCCGGACAAACGCCACAATTTAACGGGCGCACAACTGCGCAACCGGGCGCTGACCGATACCTTTGAACCGGGTTCGGTCATGAAGCCTTTTACGATCGGTTTGGCCTTGGAAACCGGGCGCGTCAAACCGAGCACGATTATTGATACTGCGCCAGGCTCGGTCACCATCACCGGTGCCACCATCCACGATTCGCACCCACACGGCGCGCTGACGGTGGAACAGGTGATTCAGGTGTCCAGCAATGTGGGAACGACCAAGATTGCCATGCAAATGCAGCCCAGCGAAATGTGGAACACGTTCTCGCAAGCGGGCTTCGGGCAAAAGCCGCAGATTCAGTTTCCCGGGGTGGTGTCGGGGCGGCTGCGGCCTTACAAGAGTTGGCGGCCGATTGAGCAGGCCACCATTTCGTATGGCTACGGCTTGTCTGCTTCTTTGTTTCAAATGGCACGGTCTTACACCGTGTTTTCGCACGATGGGCAGATCATTCCTGCCACCTTGCTCAAAAGCAGCGAACCCGCCGTAGGGGTCGCCGTGTTCTCGCCGTCCACCGCTGCTTCTGTGCGAAAAATGCTGCAGATGGCAGCAGGTCCAGGCGGAACAGGGCCCAAAGCGCAAACGGTGGGCTATTCGGTTGGTGGCAAATCCGGCACGGCGTACAAGCAGGTTGGCAAGGGCTATGGCAGCGAAGGCAACCGCAAATACCGCAGCTGGTTCGTGGGTATGGCGCCGATTGATATTCCCCGCGTCATTGTGGCGGTGATGCTGGACGAACCCAGCGCAGGCAAATACTTCGGTGGTGATGTGGCGGCTCCCGTGTTCAGCGAAACCGTGCAGCAAACCTTGCGCATGCTGGGCGTGCAACCCGACATGGCCGTGCGCCCCCAAATCGTCGCCGCTGCCGTGGAGGAGAGTTTCTGATGCAAGAACTCCACACCCCCCTGCAGGCGGCGCAATGGCTGCAATCCCGCGTGCGCGGAACCTTGCACACCGATAGCCGCAAAGTGGCTGCGGGCGACGCCTTTATTGCCTGGCCCGGTGCGGCAGTGGACGGTCGCCGCTTTGCCCAGACGGCGTTGCAACAGGGTGCCACCGCGTGCCTGGTCGAGCGCGAGGGCGTAGAGTTGTATGCGTTGTCGGGTGACGGTTTTGCAAGCTATGCCGGGCTGAAAGCCGACTCCGGCGTGATTGCCGCCGAGTTTTATGGTCATCCCTCGCAGGAACTTGCGGTCGTAGCGGTTACCGGTACCAACGGCAAGACGTCTACTGCCTGGTGGTTAGCCCAGGCCTTGGCGAATTTGCCTGGCGGTGCGGCGCAACCCTGTGGCGTGATTGGTACCTTAGGTGTGGGCATTCCCCCCGATGTGGTGTCCACAGGCCTCACGACGCCAGACCCGGTGTTGTTGCAGCAAACGCTGCGACAGTTTGTTGCTGCGGGGGGCAAAGTCTGCGCCATCGAGGCGTCTTCTATCGGTCTCAAAGAGCACCGCTTGGCGGGCGTGGATGTGCGTGTTGCCGTGTTCACCAACTTTACGCAAGACCATCTGGACTACCACGGCAGCATGGCCGCCTATTGGGATGCCAAGCGCCGCTTGTTCAGCTGGCCTGGACTGCGCAGTGCGGTCATCAACGTGGACGATGCTCAAGGCGCGATGCTGTCAACCGAGTTGGCTGCGACCGCGCTCGATGTCTGGACCGTGTCCTGCCGCGAACCGGCCCGCTTGCAGGCCCGCAATGTGCAGTACGCCGAGCAAGGCCTGCGCTTTGATGTGGTCGAAGGCGACCAGTCGGCTGTTCTGCACAGCCACATGATTGGCAGCTACAACGTATCCAATCTTCTGGGCGTTGTGGCCACCCTGCGCAGCCTGGGTGTGCCGCTGGCACCTGCGGTGCAGGCCTGCCATGCGCTGCGCCCCGTGCCGGGACGTATGGAGTGTGTAGGGGGCGATCAGCAGCCTCTGGTGGCAGTGGACTATGCCCACACCCCCGATGCGCTGGAGCAGGCTTTGCAGGCATTGCGCCCGCTGGCCACCCAGCGCCAGGGCACGCTCTGGTGCGTGTTTGGTTGTGGTGGTGATCGCGATGCGTCCAAGCGCCCTTTGATGGGGGCGATTGCCGCCAAAAATGCGGACAAAGTGGTGGTGACCAGTGACAATCCTCGCAGCGAAAAACCCGAATCCATCATTGCGCAAATCTTGCTAGGCCTGCCGCAAAGCGATGCGGTTGAGGTGCAGTCTGACCGCGCGCTGGCGATTGCGCAAACTGTCTACCATGCCGAGGCGCAGGACGTGATTTTGCTGGCAGGCAAGGGCCACGAGGCCACCCAGGAATTCGCCGACAGCAAAGTGGTTTTTTCCGACCACGCCCATGCGGTGTCGGCCTTGCGCGCCCGCGCCAATCCGGCGGAGGCATTTGTATGAGCGCCATGATGACGCTCCAGCAAGCTGCCGCCTGGCTGCCCGGTGCCCAGTTGCACGGCGACGGCACTTTGTCAGTGCTGCGCGTGCACACCGACACCCGCACGGTAGAGCCCGGTGATTTGTTCGTGGCGCTCCAGGGCGAGCGCTATGACGCCAACGAGTTTTTGCGCGATGCGCAGGCGCGGGGTGCCTTGGCCGTGGTGTGCCATGTCGGTCTCGACACCGCGTGCCTGCCTGAAGGGCTTGCGCGCATTGAAGTGCCCGACACCAAGACCGCATTGCAGGCGCTGGCCAAGGCCTGGCGTGCGCAGTTCACCTTGCCCGTGATTGCGGTCACCGGCAGCAATGGTAAAACCACTGTGACCCAGATGCTGGCGTCTATCCTCGAAGCGCAGTGCCCCCATGGGACTGCACTGGCGACGCGTGGCAACCTGAATAACGACATTGGCGTGCCTCTGACGCTGCTGCGCCTGCGCGCATCGCACCGCATGGCGGTCGTGGAGTTGGGCATGAACCACCCCGGCGAGATTGCCTTGCTGGCCGACATGGCGCAACCCACGGTGGCGCTGGTGAACAACGCGCAGCGCGAGCATCTGGAATTCATGCAGACCGTACAGGCGGTGGCAGAAGAAAACGGTGCCGTCCTGCGCGCGCTGCCGCAGAGCGGCGTGGCGGTGTTTCCTGCCGACGATGCGTTCACCCCGCTGTGGCAAGGCTTGGCCGCACCCCGCACGGTGGTGCAGTTTGCCGCGGCCGCGGCAGCCTCTGCTGACACGATGGGCTGTGCCGGTGCGCAGTGGGCGCACGGTGCGTGGCAAGTGCAAGCCCAGGGCATGCGTGTGCGTTTGAACTACACGCTGTCGATTGCGGGGTTGCACAACGTTAAAAATTCTTTGGCTGCGGCTGCCTGTGCGCTGGCTGCGGGCGCATCGCCTCAGGCGGTGGAGCGGGGCTTGCAGGCGTTTGTGCCGGTCAAAGGCCGGTCACGCGCTATTGCCCTGGTGGTCGAAGGCCGCGAATGCACGCTGATCGACGATACCTACAACGCCAATCCGGATTCGGTGCGCGCCGCTATTGATGTGTTGGCCGGCCTTCCGGCTCCTCGTCTGCTGGTGCTGGGCGACATGGGTGAAGTCGGCCATGAAGGCCCCGCCTTCCATGCGGAAGCCGGACGGTATGCAGACGGCAAAGGCATTGAGCATCTGCTGGCGTTGGGCGATTTGGCGCGTGATTGCGTAAAGGTGTTTCCCGGTGCGCGGCATTTTGAATCGGTGGACGACCTGAATGCGGCCGCCGTGGCACTGGTGCCCCAGGTGGGCAGCATGTTGGTCAAGGGATCACGCTTTATGCGGATGGAACGTGTCGTGGAGTCGGTGGTGGCTCATTTTTCGAGTGAGGTGCACTGATGCTTTTGAGTCTGGCCCAATGGCTGCAAACCTTGTCTCCTGAATGGGGCTTTTTCCGGGTCTTCCAGTACCTGACATTCCGTGCCGTCATGGCCGCATTGACCGCGTTACTGATTGGCTTGGCCGCAGGCCCGTTCGTGATTCGCCGTTTACGTGAGCTCAAGATTGGCCAGCCGATTCGCGGCTACGGCATGGAGACGCACCTGAGCAAAAGTGGCACACCCACCATGGGCGGCGTGCTGATTCTTTTGTCCATTGCCATCTCCACCCTGTTGTGGGCCGATTGGAGCAACCGTTTCATCTGGATCGTGTTGGTCGTGACCCTGGGTTTTGGTGCCATTGGCTGGGCCGACGACTGGCGCAAGGTCGTGCACAAAGACCCGGAGGGGATGCGCTCACGCGAGAAGTACTTCTGGCAATCGGTGATCGGCTTGTTGGCTGCGCTGTACCTGGTGTTCAGTATTTCCGAGAGCTCTAACCTGCGGGTGATTGAGCTGTTTTTCAACTGGGTACGCAGCGGCTTTGATGTCAATTTGCCGCCCAAGGCCGGTTTGCAATTGCCCTTCTTCAAAGAGATCAGCTACCCGCTGGGCGTTCTGGGTTTTGTGCTCTTGACCTACCTGGTGATCGTCGGCTCCAGCAATGCGGTCAATCTGACTGACGGCTTGGACGGATTGGCCATCATGCCCGTGGTGATGGTGGGTTCGGCACTCGGTGTGTTCGCCTACGTCACCGGCAGCTCGGTAT
This sequence comes from Pseudomonadota bacterium, assembly GCA_041169205.1. Taxonomy (GTDB): domain Bacteria; phylum Pseudomonadota; class Gammaproteobacteria; order Burkholderiales; family Burkholderiaceae_C; genus Allorhodoferax. The sequence goes on from JBEEJM010000027.1 coordinate 4,784, forward strand.
TTTCCAAGTACTTGTTTTTCCCCTACATCCGTGGCTCCGGTGAATTGCTGATTTTTTGCTCCGCGATGGCCGGTGCCGGTTTGGCCTTTCTGTGGTTTAACACCCATCCTGCGCAGGTCTTCATGGGTGACGTCGGTGCGCTGGCATTGGGGGCCGCACTGGGCACCATCGCCGTCATCGTGCGCCAGGAAATCGTGCTGGCCATCATGGGTGGCATCTTCGTGGCCGAGGCGCTGTCGGTCATGCTGCAGGTCACCTATTTCAAGTACACCAAAAAGAAATTTGGCACAGGCCGCCGCTTGCTGAAGATGGCGCCGTTGCACCACCACTTTGAGAAGAACGGTTGGAAAGAGACCCAAGTTGTGGTCCGCTTCTGGATCATCACCATGCTGCTGTGCCTGGTGGGCCTGTCCACTCTGAAATTGCGATGAACGAGCACGACCTGCAACCCCAAGGCGAAAGCCCTGCAACGCCCTCCTTGGACGGTGAAGTGGAGTTGCACGTGCAGGAACCCGGTGCAGGTGCTGTGGAAGCGGTTGTTGCACCAACCAAAGAGGCGAGGGCTTTGCCCACCACGCTCACGGCCGCGAGTGATGCTGCCGCGTTTGTGGCGCATATTTTTGCGCAAACCGAAGCGGAAAAAGCCGAGCCTGTTCTTCCCGTTGCGCAAGAGGCTGCTGCAGAGGCAGACGCGCAGGAACACGCGGCTGCACCAGAAGCCGACGCGCCGTTCATGCCATCGCTGGGGCAAAACATCCTGATCCTGGGCTTGGGTGCCTCCGGTTTGGCCATGGCGCGCTGGTGCGTTCGCACCGGTGCGGCCAGTGTCACCGTGGCCGACACACGCGAACTGCCACCCCAACTGGCCACGCTGCAACGCGAGTTGCCAGAGGTGCGTTTTGTCTCTGGCGCATTCCATGGCGACCTGGTTGATGGCCAAAATCTGCACGCGGTGTACCGCTCGCCAGGTTTGAGCCCAGAAGAAGTTGCTCCTGTTTTGATAGCTTCTAACGCAGAATCTATAAAGGCTGGAGGCGAGTTAGACCTATATTCGATCGCGCTGCAGGCTTTGCGCACCGCGCGCGCCTACGCCCCGGCGGTGCTGGCCATCACGGGCACCAATGGTAAAACCACGGTGACGTCGCTGACCGGTCAGCTGGTGGCCCACGCCGACAAAACGGTCGCGGTCGCGGGCAATATCGGCCCCACCTTGCTCGACACTCTCTCTGCACATTTGGATGCCAACACCTTGCCCGACGTGTGGGTGCTGGAGTTGTCCAGCTTCCAGCTCGATGGGGTGACCGGCTTTGAGCCGACCGCTGCGGTGGTGCTCAATGTTACGCAAGACCACCTCGATTGGCATGGCAGCATGGTCGCCTATGCCACGGCCAAGTCGTGCATCTTTGGCCAGCAGGGATTGATGGTGCTGAACCGTGACGACGCTTCCGTGATGGCCATGTTGCCACCACCCGTGCGCGCCAAGTTGCAGCGCCCACAAGAACGTGCACACATTACGTTTGGCAGCGACATGCCCAAACGCCCCGGCGACTTTGGCCTGGAAGAAGTCAATGGCATGGTCTGGCTGGTGCGGGCTCTTGAAGCCGACGAGACCCGCAGAAAACGCAACGAAGCGGCAGAAGAGCTTTATTTCCAGCGCTTGATGCCGGCCGACGCACTGCGCATCCGCGGTCGCCACAACGCCAGCAACGCACTCGCCGCCTTGGCTCTGGCCGCGGCCGCTGGCTGTGCGCTTGGTCCCATCCTGTTTGGTCTGCGTGAGTATCGGGGCGAGCCACACCGCGTGGAGTCCGTGGGCATTCTCAACGGCGTGGAATTTTTTGACGACAGCAAAGGCACCAACGTCGGAGCCACTGTGGCCGCTCTGCAAGGTCTGGGCGCTGACCGCCGGGTCGTGGTTATTTTGGGTGGTGAAGGCAAGGGGCAAGACTTTGCCCCGCTGGCCGCACCCGTGGAGCGCTATGCCCGTGCGGTGGTGTTGATCGGTCGCGATGCCCCGCTGATTCGTGCCGCCCTGGAAGCAACCGGCGTGTCTCTGATAGATGCCGACACCATGGACGCTGCAGTCGCCCAGGCCAACCAGCGTGCCCATGCGGGTGACGCGGTGTTGATGTCGCCCGCCTGCGCCAGCTTCGATATGTTTGACAACTACGAGCACCGCGCGCAGGTGTTTATCGCTGCGGTGAAAGACCTGGGCATGGCTGCGGGTGTGGACATGGAGAGCGCTGCATGAACGCAGTGGTTCAAACCCTAACCGGATGGTTTACGTCCCGTGGTGAGTCCTCGGTGGCGTCCTTGCCGGTGCGTTTGGGGGGGCGTGGTTCGTTTTCGGCCAGCACCACGCCAGCGCGCGTGCGCGGATTTGACCAGCCTTTGGTCTGGGTCGTCGTGGCCTTGCTGCTGTGGGGTCTGGTGATGGTGTATTCCGCATCGATTGCCATGCCGGACAACCCCCGCTTTGCCAACTATGCCCACACGCACTTTCTGGTGCGCCACATGGTGTCTATCGGCGTGGCCTTTGTGGGGGCGCTGATTGCGTTTCAGGTGCCCATGCAAGCCTGGGAAAAAGTGGCCCCGTGGCTGTTCGTGGCCTCGTTGGTGCTGCTGATGGCAGTGCTGGTGCCCTTCATCGGCAAGGGCGTGAATGGTGCGCGCCGTTGGATTTCGCTGGGCATTTTGAACTTTCAGCCGTCCGAGCTGGCCAAGTTCGCGGTGCTGCTCTACGCGGCCGACTACATGGTGCGTAAGATGGAAGTGAAAGAGCGCTTCTTTCGCGCCGTTATGCCCATGGGTATTGCCGTGGCGGTGGTTGGTTTGCTCCTGCTGGCCGAGCCCGACATGGGTGCGTTCATGGTGATCGCGGTAATTGCGATGGGCATTCTGTTCCTGGGCGGGGTGAACGCCCGTATGTTCTTCCTGATTGCCACCATTTTGGTGTTGCTGTTTGCGCTGGTGATTGCCACGTCCGAATGGCGGCGTGAGCGAATTTTTGCCTACCTGAATCCGTGGGACGCGAAGCTCACGCTGGGCAAGGGTTACCAGCTCTCGCACTCCCTGATTGCGATTGGGCGGGGTGAAATTTTTGGTGTCGGCCTGGGCGGTAGCGTCGAGAAGCTGCACTGGCTGCCCGAAGCCCACACCGACTTTTTGCTGGCCGTCATTGGCGAAGAGTTCGGCTTGGTAGGGGTGATCACCATCATCGCCATGTTCCTGTGGCTCACCCGCCGCATCATGCACATTGGCCGCCAGGCGATTGCGCTGGACCAGGTGTTTGCCGGTCTGGTCGCGCAAGGCGTGGGCATCTGGATGGGCTTTCAGTCGTTCATCAACATGGGCGTGAACCTGGGCGCGTTGCCGACCAAGGGACTCACCTTGCCGCTGATGAGCTACGGCGGGTCGGCCATCCTGATCAACCTGATCGCCATTGCCGTCGTGCTGCGGATTGACTACGAGAACCGGCAAATGATGCATGGAGGGCGCGCATGAAGCAACCTTGTGCCTTGATCATGGCCGGCGGCACCGGTGGCCATATCTTCCCAGGCTTGGCCGTGGCGCAAGCCCTGCTCGACAAGGGCTGGCGTGTGCACTGGTTGGGCGCACCCGGCAGCATGGAGAGCCGTCTGGTGCCTGCACGCGGCATCCCGCTGGAAACGATTCATTTTTCAGGTGTGCGCGGCAAAGGCCTGCGTACCTTGGTACTGCTGCCGCTGCGTTTGCTGCAGGCTTTTTGGCAGAGCATCCAGGTGGTGCGCCGGGTCCAGCCGCAGGTGGTGGTGGGCCTGGGTGGCTACATCTCGTTCCCGGGCGGATTGATGTCCGTATTGCTGGGCAAGCCCTTGGTGCTGCATGAGCAAAATTCGGTGGCCGGTATGGCCAACAAGGTGCTGGCCGTCGTGGCCAGCCGGGTATTCACCGCCTTCCCCAACGTGTTCGCCAAGGGCCAGTGGGTCGGCAATCCGCTGCGTGCCGAGTTTTTGAACCAGGCCGGGCCGCAAGCGCGCTTTGCGGGGCGCACCGGGCCGCTCAAGGTGCTGGTGGTCGGTGGCAGTCTGGGCGCGCGTGCGCTGAACACCGTGGTGCCGCAAGCGCTGGCCTTGATTCCTGTGGACCAGCGCCCGGTGGTGACCCACCAAGCCGGGGAAAAGCAAATCGATGCATTGCGCGCCAACTACGTGGCCGCCAACGTGCAAGCCACGCTCACGCCCTTCATCGATAACACTGCGCAAGCCTTTGCCGATGCCGACCTGGTGATCTGCCGTGCCGGTGCCAGTACCGTCACCGAAATTGCGGCGGTGGGCGCTGCCGCCGTCTTTGTGCCGTTTCCCTTTGCCGTGGATGACCACCAAACCGCCAACGCCCGCTTTCTGGTGGACCAGGGTGCCGCGTGGCTTCTGCCGCAAACCGAGATGACGCCCCAGTCGCTGGCCGACATGCTACAAAAAACAGAGCGCTCCACGCTGTTGCAGCGGGGGCTAGCGGCCAAAAACATGCAACAACTGCACGCCACCGACGCGGTCGTGGCGGC
>JBEEJM010000028.1:0-5026 GCA_041169205.1 Pseudomonadota bacterium
CTTCGGGACGAACGGAATAAACGGTCATGCGCTGTCCTTAGGCCCGTGCAATGGTTTCAGTGCGGCGAATTTTTTGCTGCAACTGCATGATGCCGTACACCAAGGCTTCCGCCGTAGGAGGGCAGCCAGGTACGTAAACGTCCACCGGCACGATACGGTCGCAGCCACGAACCACGGAATAGCTGTAGTGGTAATAGCCACCACCGTTGGCACACGAGCCCATGCTGATCACCCACCGGGGTTCCGACATCTGGTCATACACCTTGCGCAAAGCCGGGGCCATTTTGTTGCACAGCGTGCCAGCCACGATCATCAGATCGGACTGCCGAGGGCTGGCGCGAAACACCTCTGAGCCAAAACGGCTCAGGTCATAACGCGCTGCCGCAGCATGCATCATCTCGACAGCACAACAGGCCAGACCAAAGGTCATGGGCCAGATAGAGCCTGTCTTGGCCCAATTCATCACCGAGTCGTAACTGGTGGTGACAAAGCCTTCTTTTAGAACACCTTCAATCATCGCTTTACTCCCAGTCCAGGGCGCCTTTTTTCCACATGTACACAAAGCCAATGGTCAGCACCGCCACAAATTCCAGGCCAACCAAAAAGCCAAAAGTACCCAACTCCTTGAGGCCTACCGCCCAAGGGAACAAGAACGCTGTTTCGAGATCAAAAAGAATGAAGAGAATGGCCACCAGGTAGTAGCGCACGTCGAACTTCATGCGGGCATCTTCGAACGCTTCGAAGCCGCACTCATAGGGTGAATTTTTTGCGGGGTCGGGGCGATTGGGCCCCAGGATGTAGCCGAGTACCTGCGGGACAACGCCGATACCGATGCCAACCAAGATGAACAGAAGGACGGGCAAATATTGATCGAGGTTCATCTTGAAATTCTCATCACCGTTTATACCAATCCCAGCATAAACCGGGCTGACAGTATTTGTTGGTGCCGTCGGCGAGACTCGAACTCGCACAGCTTTCGCCACTACCACCTCAAGATAGCGTGTCTACCAATTCCACCACGACGGCTGCAATTTAGTGTCTGGATTGCTTGAGGTCCTTGCGGATTTTGCTTTCCAGACAGAGTAAGAGTTTACCCTGAATTTTCCCCTCTTCTGGGAGGGGCAAACCATTTACTTGGCAGGAATTTGCGCTGCGCCAGACGCCGGTGCCACGGTTGCTGGCACATCCGGAGTAGCCGCTGGTGCAACGACTGCCGCACCTTCGAGAACGCTGCTCGAACTGGTGGGGCGCAGGTTACCGAAATAGGCCAAGGCCAAAGTGCAAACAAAAAACACGCTGGCCAAAACGGCTGTAGTGCGCGACAAGAAATTGGCACTACCGCTGGCACCAAACAGGCTGCCCGAACCACCACTGCCGAAGGCTGCGCCCATGTCAGCACCTTTACCATGCTGCACCAGAATCAGGCCAATCATGGCCAGGGCGGACACCATCTGCACGGTCAAAATAATAGTTACGACGACGTTCATATTTACTCCTAAATTGATAGCTACTCGCACGACACCCTAGCGGGCTGCGGCAATAATTGATAAAAAATCCGGGGCTTTAAGAGAGGCACCACCCACCAAGCCGCCATCGATATCCGCTTGTCCCAGCAACTGGGACGCATTGGCGGCATTCATGCTGCCGCCGTACAAAATGTGGACCCGGTCTGCGTGGGGTGTCGCTGCCTTCAATTGACCACGCAAGATGGCGTGCACTTGCTGTGCTTGCTCGGGACTGGCGGTCTTGCCAGTACCGATGGCCCACACAGGCTCATAAGCCACCACGATTTCGCTGATGCAGTGGCCGTTAGTATGAATCACAGCAGCCAGTTGGCGCTTGACCACTTCTTCGGTTTGGCCCGCTTCACGCTCCGCCAAGGTCTCACCCACACACACGATGGGAGTGATACCACTGGCCAATGCGCGCTGGGCTTTCAAGGCCACCAGTGCATCGGTTTCGCCATGGTATTGGCGGCGCTCCGAATGGCCCACCAGGCAATACCGCACACCCAAATCCTTGAGCATCGCAGGCGACGTTTCGCCGGTAAATGCACCCGACTCATGCTGCGAGACATCCTGCGAGCCCACCTCAATGCCGGAGCCTTTGGTCAGTGCTTGCACCTGCGCCAAATACGGCGCAGGAACGCACACGGCGACCAAACAATCGCCTTCCGACATGCCAGCGATCAAGGCCTTGAGCAAAGACTCATTGGACGCGGAAGAACCATTCATCTTCCAGTTGCCTGCGATCAGTTTTTTCTTCATGCTGCACCCCAAGTCAATACGATTTTTCCGACATGCTGGTTGGTCTCCATCAGCGCATGGGCCCGGGCAGCGCCGCTGCCCGTCACATCCGCGGCGTCTGCCGCCGCAAACACGCTGTGAATCACCGGCTTGATACGCCCCGCTGCCAACAAAGGCCACACCTTGGACAGGCAAGCCTGGGCAATGGCGGCTTTAAAAGCCACAGGCCGGGGTCGCAAGGTCGAACCCGTGATGGTCAGTCGCTTGCGCAATACCAAACCCGCATTGATTTCACTTTGCACCCCACCCTGCACCGCGATGATGACCAGACGGCCATCTTCTGCCAGGCACTGCACTTCTTTGGCCACGTAGGCTCCTGCCACCATGTCCAGAATGACATCCACGCCACGGCCATCGGTCAAACGCAACGCCTCGGTCTGAAAATCTTGCGTTTTGTAGTTAATAGCGAAATCGGCACCCAACGCGAGGCACGCAGCGCATTTTTCATCACTGCCCGCCGTGGCGATGACAGTCGCACCCATGGCCTTGGCCAACTGAATGGCGGTTACGCCAATGCCGCTGGTACCCCCTTGCACCAGCAAGGTCTCGCCGCTTTGCAGGCGGCCCCGGTCAAACACATTGCTCCACACCGTGAAGAATGTCTCTGGCAAGGACGCCGCTTCCACATCGCTCAAGCCCACTGGCACTGGCAAGCACTGGACGGCTGGCGCAACGCAGAATTCTGCATAGCCACCTCCGGCCACCAAAGCACAGATCCGATCACCCACCTTGAGATTTGCATCCGCTAACACTTGCGCATCACCAGACGCAATCACACCCGCCACTTCCAGGCCCGGCAAATCCGAGGCACCTGGCGGCGGCGGGTAGGCACCCGAGCGTTGCAACACGTCGGGGCGGTTGATGCCGCTGGCCGCCACACGAATCAACACCTCACCCACACCCGCGACAGGCATGGGACGCTCGGCCAGACGCAAAACGTCGGGGCCGCCAAAGGATGTTATTTCGATAACTTTCATGGCATTTAGGCCGATAGCCCCCGTCGCACTTGCGTAGGCAGCTATCGATTTGCTAGCAAATTGCGTGATTAACCTTGCTCGCTATTGTGAACCGGACGGTCCAACAAGGCTTTCATGGACAGCTTGATGCGGCCCTTCTCATCAGTCTCCATGACCTTGACCTTGACGATCTGGCCTTCGGACAGGTAGTCGGTAACCTTCTCGACGCGCTCGTGGGCGATCTGGCTGATGTGAAGCAAACCGTCTTTACCAGGCAGCAGGTTAACCAACGCACCGAAATCCAAAATCTTGGTGATCGGGCCTTCGTAGACCTTGCCAATTTCCACTTCGGCAGTGATCTGCTCGATGCGGCGCTTGGCCAACTCCGCCTTCTCGGGATCAGCCGAGGCGATGGTGATGGTGCCATCTTCGTCGATGTTGATCTGGGTGCCGGTTTCTTCGGTCAATGCACGGATGACGGAGCCGCCCTTGCCGATCACGTCACGGATTTTTTCGGGGTTGATCTTCATGGTGAACAGACGAGGCGCGAAGTTGGAAACTTCGGTCTTGGCTTCAGCCATGGCTTCTTGCATCTTGCCCAGAATGTGCATACGCGCTTCTTTGGCCTGGGCCAAAGCGACTTGCATGATTTCTTTGGTAATGCCCTGGATTTTGATGTCCATTTGCAGCGCGGTAATACCGTTGGTGGTACCAGCTACCTTGAAGTCCATATCGCCGAGGTGATCTTCGTCACCCAGGATGTCGGTCAGCACGGCAAAGCGGTTGTCTTCCTTGATCAGGCCCATGGCGATACCGGCCACGTGCGCTTTCATAGGAACGCCCGCGTCCATCAAGGACAGGCAGCCGCCGCAAACCGACGCCATGGAAGAGGAACCATTGGACTCGGTGATTTCCGACACCACACGCATGGTGTAGGGGAAGTCTTCTTTGGATGGCAAGCAGGCGATCAACGCACGCTTGGCCAAACGGCCGTGGCCGATTTCGCGGCGCTTGGGCGTACCCACGCGACCAGTTTCGCCCGTGGCGAACGGAGGCATGTTGTAGTGCAGCATGAAACGGTCTTCGTAGTCGCCGCTCAGCGCGTCAATGCGCTGTGCATCACGCTCGGTACCGAGGGTGGTCACGACCAAAGCCTGGGTTTCACCCCGGGTGAACAAGGCCGAACCGTGGGTGCGAGGAAGCACGCCATTGCGGATTTCGATAGCACGCACGGTGCGTGTGTCGCGACCGTCAATGCGGGGCTCGCCTGCCAGAATTTGACCGCGAACGATCTTGGCTTCGATTTCAAACAGCAGGCCTTCGATGGCCACGCTGTCAAACGCTGCGCCTTCTGCCTTGAGAGCCGACATGACTTCAGAGTAAGCCGCACGGCACGCTTGCGTACGTGCTTGCTTGTTGCGGATTTGGTAGGCAGCGACCAGCTTGGCTTTGGCCAGGCCGTCGATCTTGGCGATCAGGGCTTCGTCTTTGGCAGGGGCTTTCCAGTCCCACATCGGCTTGCCGGCTTCGCGCACCAACTCGTGGATGGCGTTGATAGCGATATTGCCTTGTGCGTGGCCGAACACGACCGCGCCGAGCATGATTTCTTCGGACAGTTGCTGGGCTTCAGATTCGACCATCAGCACAGCCGCTTCGGTACCGGCAACGACCAGATCCATGATGGAATCTTTGCGGGCAGTTTGGCCGGGGTTCAACACGTATTCGCCGTTGACGTAACCCACGCGGGCTGCACCAATGGGGCCG
>JBEEJM010000029.1:0-3589 GCA_041169205.1 Pseudomonadota bacterium
GCAATCATCAGGTCGGGTTTCGTCAGCTTGTGTTCCAGTAGCCAGGCTGGGCCGACTTCGCCACCAAATTCTTCGTCGTAGGTAAATAGCAGGTCGATGCCGCCGTTGAGTTGCAAGCCGAGCGATTCCAAGGCGCGCACCGCAAACGAAAACGTGGAGAAGTCGCACTTGCTGACGGCTGCCGCACGGCCGTAAATCTTGCCGTCAACCACTTCGCCGCCATAGGGGTCGTGGGTCCAGCCTTCGCCGGGCGGAACGACATCGCCGTGCGCATTCAGGGCGATGGTGGGGCCGGGGCCGTAGTGGCGGTGCACTACCAAGTTGGTAATGGTTTGGAGGCCTGCGGCCTCGACCAGTGCCTTGGGCACGGGGTGCTTTTCGGTGGCGAGTCCCATGGCGTTGAGCAACTCGGCGGCGCGGTCGGCGTGCGGTGCGTTGTTGCCGGGTGGCGTGTCGGTGGGCACCTGGATGAGCTGCTGCAAAAAGCGAACCTGCTCGTCAAAGTGCGCGTCAATCCAGGTGTCGAGTTGGTCGTAGTGGTGCATGGGGTGGTATGGGGATTAAAGGGAATCAATAAGATGCATAAAGGCATCGACGGCGAGCTGCATGTCGTCGCTGGTGGTGGACTCCAGCGGGTTGTGGCTGATGCCCGAGTTTTGGCCGCGCACAAACAGCATGGCTTGGGGCAGGATGTCATGCAGCTTCATGGCGTCATGCCCGGCGCCGCTGGGCATGCGGTGCAATGGAACCCCCAGCGCCGTCACGGCGGCTTCCCAACGTGCTTGCCACTCAGCGGCACTGGGGGCTGCACTGGCACGCATGGTCTCTGTCAGGGTGTAGTGCACGCCGCGGTGTTCGGAGATGGCCTTGAGTTTTGCCAGCACATCGTTGGCCATGGCGTCGCGCTGTGCGTCAGTCGGTGCGCGCATGTCCAGCGAAAACTGGCAACGGCCTGGCACCACATTGATAGAACCATTGGGCACGTTCAACATGCCCACGGTGCCGACCGAGTCGCCATCGGCTACTGCGCGTTGCTCCACGTACAGCATCAGTTCCGCCACTGCGGCTGCGGCGTCGCGGCGGCGGTCCATCGGCGTGGTACCCGCGTGGCTGGCCATGCCAACCACTTCGCCCGTGTAACGCACGCTGGCGTTGATAGAGGTAACGATGCCCAGCGGAATGTCTAGCTCATTGAGCACCGGCCCTTGCTCGATATGCACTTCGACAAAGCCTTGGTAGTCGTCCGGGTTGCGCTGGAGTTTGGCAATGTCGTCAATGCACAGCCCGGCGTGTTGCATGGCCTGCCGCATGGAAATTCCATCGGCATCCAGCTGGTCGAGCCACTCGGTTTTGAAGTCGCCCGTCAGCGCTCCCGAGCCCAGGAACGTGGCTTTGTAGCGCTGGCCTTCTTCTTCAGCGAACGCCACAATTTCCAAATCAAACGGCAGGCGGCGTTTTTGCGTAGACAAGGCTTGCACTACCGCCAGCGGCACATAGATGCCCAGGCGTCCGTCGTATTTGCCGCCGTTGCGCACCGTATCGAAATGGCTGCCTGTGAGCAGAGTTTTAAGCGCTTTAGGCCCTTGGCCCCCGTCAATAGTGCGTGAGTAGCTATCTTTTTGGTAGCGTCCTACGACATTACCAACCGCGTCGATGTGCGCCGCATCGCAACCGCAAGCCAGCATGGTGGCCTGAATGCGCTGTGCGCAGGCGCGGTGCGCATCGGTCAGGTAGGTCACCGTGAGCTGGCCTTGCTCGGCGTAGCCAGGGTCGCTGTGTTGGGCCAGGCGCTCTTGCCAATCCCACACGGTGTGGCCGGCGGTAGGCGTGTAGTCGAACTTGTCGTTCAGGCGAATCTCGGCAATGCGGTGCACATTGCGCAGGCACTCCGCCAGCTCAAAGTCGGGGTGGCCGTGCAGGCGGCGCTCAAAGGTGGCGATGATCTCCGCCTTGTTCAGGCCCTGGCCCCGCGGGCCACGCACCGCCAGAATGAACGGAAAGCCAAAGCGGGTGTTGTAGTCGGCGTTGAGCTTTTGAATCTTGTCGAACTCGGCGGGCGTGCACTGGGTCAGACCGGCTTTGTTTTGCTCGTTGGTGGACTCGGCTGTGAGTGTGTTGCTCACCATGGCTTTGCCCGCCAGCTCCGGGTGGGCGCGCAGCAAGGCGAGCTGCGGTTCGCGTCCGCCCTGCGCCACAACCTGGGTCATAGCGTATTTGAGTTGTGCCAGCGACTGGAAGGGCCGCTGTGCCAGCGCCTGGCGCACGATCCAGGGCGAGTGTTCGTACAGACCGTCGAGCAGCGCGACCGCCTCGTCGATGGACGCGGTGTTGAGTTGGGTGAGTGTCAGTGCCATGGCTTTAGGTGGGCTGGTAGGGGTGGGTGGTTTTCCAGTGACGCGCAATGTCAACGCGGCGTGCGACCCACACCTGCGAATGTTGGCCGATGTGATCCAGAAAGCGCTGCAAGGCAGTGATGCGCCCGGGGCGACCCAGCAAGCGGCAGTGCATGCCAATGCTCATCATCGAAGGCTGGTTCAAACCGTTCGGGTCGCCTTCGGCGTAGAGCACGTCAAAGGTGTCTTTGAGGTACTGAAAAAACGGGTCTGCGTGCGAATAACCCTGGGGCAGGGCAAAACGCATGTCGTTGCAGTCCAGGGTGTAGGGCACGATGAGCTGGGGCACCATGCTGCCATCGGTTTTCTGGACTTGCATCCAGAACGGCAGGTCGTCACCGTAGTAGTCGCTGTCGTATTCAAAGCCGCCGTAGTCGGCCACCAGACGGCGGGTGCGCGGGCTGTCGCGCCCGGTGTACCAACCCAACGCGCGTTGCCCGGTGAGCTTTTCAATGGCGGCCATGCCCAGTTGCATGTGGTCGCGCTCGGTGGCTTCGTCCACGTTTTGGTAGTGAATCCAACGCCAGCCGTGGCAGGCAATCTCGTGGCCCAGTTCGACGAAAGCCGCCGTCAGTTCCGGGTGGCGTTGCAGCGCCATACCCACGCCAAACACGGTGAGCGGTAGGCCGCGCTGCTCGAACTCACGCAGGATGCGCCACACACCGGCACGCGAGCCGTATTCGTAAATGCCCTCCATGCTGATGTGGCGGTCCGGGTAGCTGGCGGGGTTGAACATTTCGGAGAGGAACTGCTCCGAACCTACGTCGCCATGCAGCACGCTGTTCTCACCGCCTTCTTCGTAGTTCAGCACAAATTGCACCGCCACGCGGGCCTGGCCGGGCCACTGCGCGTGCGGAGGCTTGGGGCCGTAGCCGACCAGATCGCGCGGGTAGGGTTGGGTGCTGTCGTAGTGCGTCATAAGGTGAGTTACTTTGGGGCGGGAGTAAAGGTCAAGGCTTGCTCCACATGCAGAAGGTGGTCACTCATCAGCGCGACGGCTTGCTCTTCGTCGCGCGCTTCGATGGCTTTGACGATGGCGGTGTGTTCGTCGTGCGAATGCTCGGCGTCGGTGGACGACTGGTACATCAAGGTAATCAGGGCGCAGCGCGAGATCAGATCGGTGAGCAGCGCAGCCAGCACTTCGTTGCCCATGAGCTGTGCCATGCGCACATGAAAGTCGCCGAGCAGGCTGGTGC
>JBEEJM010000030.1:0-6585 GCA_041169205.1 Pseudomonadota bacterium
ATCCAATCCGTTCGCTGTGTTAGCCAAGCTCCAAGGTGGCAAATCTGACTGAGCCGAGGGGAGTTACGCTATAATTTAGAGCTTCGCGCGCAATGTAAAGTCACGCGTTCCACCAACCCCAGAGGTTGCGGCCTTCGCAACCTATAGATGTAAAGAGCGGATCATGGCTGTCCAACAAAACAAGAAATCTCCTTCCAAGCGCGGTATGCACCGTTCGCACAATGCGCTGGTTGTGCCAGGCATTGCAGTGGAGTCCACCACCGGCGAAACCCACCTGCGTCACCACATCAGCCCCAACGGTTTTTACCGTGGTCGCCAGGTGCTGAAGAACAAATCTGAAGCCTGAACGTCTTCGTTCATGCAAAGCCCGAAGCTACAGGCACTGTAGCGACGGGCTTTTCTTATTTATGGCTTGTGCTTTTGTTGGGATGATTCGCGCATGATTACTGTTGCCGTGGACTGCATGGGGGGCGATCATGGGCCCAAAGTCACTTTGCCTGCCTGCCGCGAGTTTCTCGACGCACACGCCGAGGCGCAACTTATTCTGGTGGGTTTGCCCGAGGCCTTTGCTGGTTTTTCGCACCCACGTGCCCGCATCGTGACGGCCAGTGAAGTTGTCACCATGGACGATCCGCTGGAAATTGCACTGCGTAAGAAAAAAGATTCCTCCATGCGCGTGACCATTCAGCAGGTCAAAGAAGGTGCTGCGCAAGCGGCAGTGTCCGCGGGTAATACCGGCGCGCTGATGGCGATTTCTCGCTATGTGTTGAAAACCCTGGATGGCATTGAGCGCCCCGCCATTGCAGGTCAGATTCCCAATGCCACTGGTGGCGCTACGACGGTGCTCGACTTGGGGGCCAATGTGGATTGCACCGCCGAGCATTTGCTGCAGTTTGCGGTGATGGGTGCGGCTTTGGTGTCTGCGCTTTACGAAGACAAACAGCAACCCTCGGTAGGGTTGCTGAACATTGGTGAAGAAGTCATTAAAGGCAACGAAATCATCAAAAAAGCAGGTGAACTACTGCGATCAGCCGCCAAAAATGGTGATTTGAACTTTTATGGCAACGTCGAAGGCAACGATATCTTCAAAGGCCACGTCGATATCGTGGTGTGCGATGGCTTTGTCGGCAACGTGGCCTTGAAGACCAGCGAAGGCCTGGCATCGATGTTTGGCACATTTCTTAAAGCGGAGTTTTCCAAAAACATTTTTACCAAATTGGCGGCTATTGCGGCGTATTCGGTGCTAAATGCCTTTAAAAATCGTTTTGATCACCGTCGCCACAACGGTGCAGCCCTGTTGGGCTTGCGTGGCTTGGTGTTCAAGAGCCACGGCTCTGCCGACGTGATGGCCTTCGGTACCGCGCTGAACCGGGCGTATGATGCAGCCCGAAACAACTTGCTGGACCGCGTTCAGGTTCGCATCGCCCACGCCGCGCCTTTGCTGGCAGCGCAGGCAGTGCAATAAACTGAGCGGGTGCTACAAACAACACCCATGAGACGATATTCCCGCATTACTGGCACCGGCAGCTTTCTGCCCCCCCGTCGCTTGACCAATGCCGATCTGGTAGCCCAACTCGCGGCCCAGGGCGTCGAGTCTTCCGACGACTGGATTGTGGAGCGCACCGGCATCCGGGCGCGCCATTTCGTTGATGAAGGTGTTTTTAGCAGCGATCTGGCACTGGCCGCCGCCAAGCAGGCTTTGGCAGCGGCAGGTCGCGTGCCTGCCGACATCGATCTGATCATTGTGGCCACCTCGACACCTGATATGGTGTTCCCCTCCACGGCTTGCATTTTGCAAAACAAGCTGGGTGCCGCGGGCGGCGCCGCGTTTGATGTACAGGCGGTCTGCAGTGGCTTTGTCTATGCGCTGACGATTGCTGACAGCATGATTCAAACCGGCGTGGCCACCAAAGCCCTGGTGATTGGCGCTGAAGTGTTTTCCCGCTTGCTGGACTTCAAGGACCGCACGACTTGTGTGCTGTTTGGTGACGGCGCGGGTGCGGTGGTGTTGGAAGCTTCTGACACCCCCGGAATTTTGGCCAGCGACATCCATGCCGATGGCAAACACGTCGATATTTTGTGCGTTCCTGGCCATGTGTCGGGTGGGCAGGTGATGGGCGACCCCTTGCTCAAGATGGATGGCCAGGCCGTGTTCAAGCTGGCCGTGGGTGTGTTGGAAGATGCGGCGCGTGCCGTCTTGGCCAAAGCCGGCAAAACCGAAAGCGACATTGACTGGCTGATTCCCCACCAAGCCAATATCCGCATCATGCAAAGCACCGCCCGCAAGCTCAAAATGTCCATGGACAAGGTGGTGGTTACTGTGGACCAGCACGGCAATACGTCGGCGGCGTCCATTCCATTGGCGTTGGATTCTGCGGTGCGCAGTGGCAAGGTCAAACCCGGTGAAACGCTCATGCTCGAAGGTGTGGGCGGTGGTTTTACCTGGGGCGCAGTGCTCCTGAATTTGTAGCGCTCCACGCAGGTTTTGCGGGGGCTACGAGTCAATACCATTCAAAATATGTCTATGAAACAGTTCGCTTTTGTTTTTCCGGGTCAAGGCTCACAGGCCGTGGGCATGCTTGATGCTTGGGGCGATCATCCGGTGGTGGCGCAGATCGTCAATGAGGCCTCCGATGCCCTGGGCGAAGACGTTGCCAAACTGATCCGCGAAGGCCCCAAAGAAGCGTTGGCACTGACCACCAACACACAGCCCGTCATGCTCGTGGCCGGTGTGGCGGCCTACCACGTGTGGATGTCGGAAGTAGGCGTTGCGCCCGCCTTGGTCGCAGGCCACTCGTTGGGTGAGTATTCGGCCTTGGTGGCCTCGGGCGTGCTGACGCTGGCGCAAGCGGCCCCGCTGGTACGCTTGCGTGCACAGGCCATGCAGGAAGCGGTGCCCGTGGGCATCGGTGCCATGGCGGCAATTTTGGGCATGGATGCTACAAAAGTAATAGCTGGCTGCGCAGAGGCGACGGGGGCTTTCGGCCCAAACTCTTCTGAAATCGTGGAAGCAGTCAACTTCAACGACTCTCTGCAAACCGTGATCGCTGGCAGCAAAGCGGCGGTCGATAAAGCCTGCGAAATTCTCAAGGCCAATGGTGCCAAGCGCGCGCTGTTGCTGCCCGTGTCGGCACCGTTCCATTCCAGCCTGATGAAGCCGGCTGCCGAAAAGCTCAAGGCGCGGTTGGAAGACCTGGAGTTGGGTACGCCCCAAATCCCGTTGATCAACAATATCGATGTAGCGCTGGAAGTGGATGCCGACCGCATTCGCGACGCGCTCTACCGCCAGGCCTTTGGGCCGGTGCGCTGGGTGGAATGTGTGCAGGCCATCAAATCGCGCGGCATCACCCATGTGGTGGAATGTGGCCCTGGCAAGGTGCTGGCCGGTATGGTGAAACGCATTGATGCGGAGTTAACCGGCGCGGCCCTGTTTGACCCGGCATCCATGGCAGAAGTGCAAGGAGTATTGGCATGAGCGACATGAAATTTGAAGGCCAGGTGGCCCTGGTGACCGGCGCATCGCGCGGCATTGGCGCAGCCATTGCGCTGGAGCTGGCCCGCAAGGGTGTCAAGGTGATTGGCACCGCCACCACCGATTCCGGTGCCGTCAAAATCCGTGAGATGCTGGCAGCCTTTGCCGGATGCGATGGACGCACCCTTAACGTGACCGATGCTGCCGCAGGCGAAGCGTTGGTCGATGCGATTACCAAGGAACACGGAGGCGTGCAGGTGCTGGTGAACAACGCAGGCATCACCCGCGACACTTTGGCCATGCGCATGAAGGACGACGATTGGGACGCCGTGATGGACACCAACCTCAAGGGTGTGTTTCGCATGAGCCGCGCCGTAATGCGCACCATGATGAAGCAGCGCTATGGCCGCATCGTGAACATCACGTCGGTTGTGGGCGCGTCTGGCAATCCAGGTCAGGCCAACTACGCAGCGGCCAAAGCCGGCGTGGCGGGCATGACGCGCGCCTTGGCGCGTGAACTCGGTTCGCGCAACATCACCGTCAACTGCATTGCGCCCGGTTTTATTGAAACCGACATGACTGCCAGCCTGGGTGAAGACCAGCAAAAAGCGCTCCTGGGCCAGATTCCGCTGGGCCATTTGGGTAAGCCCGCAGACATTGCCCATGCGGTGGCTTTTCTGGCGTCGCCGATGGCAGGGTATGTCACAGGTCAAGAAATTCACGTCAACGGCGGCATGTACATGTAAGCTCGGGCGTGTTGGAAAAAATCAGCCGATTCATCCGTTCGGCGATCCGGTTAGAGGCATGCCTCTGGCGCGGTTAAAATCTCGGATTCTTTTACTACCCTTAGAGGGAACCCATGAGCGATATCGAAGTCCGCGTCAAAAAAATTATTGCCGAGCAACTCGGTGTTGAAGAGTCTCAGTGCACCAACGAGAAAGCCTTTGTGGCCGATCTGGGCGCTGACTCTTTGGACACAGTGGAGCTGGTGATGGCCTTGGAAGACGAGTTCGGAATTGAAATTCCAGACGAAGACGCGGAAAAAATCACTACCGTGCAAAACGCGATCGACTACGCCAACACCCACAAAAAAGCCTGATAGGGCCCTACGCCTATGTCCCGTCGTCGCGTTGTTGTCACTGGTTTGGGTTGCGTCAGTCCCGTAGGTAATACGGTGGCAGAGGCTTGGTCGAATGTTCTTGCTGGCAAGTCCGGCATCGGCGCGATAACCAAGTTTGATTCAACCTTGTTTTCTTGCAAGATCGCAGGAGAAGTCCGTGGTTTGGATTTGGAGCAGTACATCAGCACCAAAGAAGCCCGAACCATGGATTCGTTCATCCATTACGGCATCGTTGCCGCTGTGCAAGCAGTGGCCGATTCCGGGTTGCGTACCGGTGACGCATTGGGTGACGAAGAAGCAACGCGCATCGGCTGCGTGATCGGCTCGGGTATTGGTGGCTTGCCACTGATCGAAAACACCCACGCTGAGTATGTGGCCCGCGGGCCTCGCCGTATTTCCCCGTTCTTTGTGCCAGCCTCGATCATCAATATGACGGCCGGGCACGTGTCCATGCGTTTTGGCTTTAAAGGGCCCAACATCGCCATCGCGACAGCCTGTACCACAGGCCTGCACTGCATTGGCGCGGCAGGACGGATGATCGAGTACGGTGATGCCGACGTCATGGTGGCAGGTGGCTCTGAGGCCACCGTGTCGCCGCTGGGCATGGGTGGATTTGCGTCTATGCGTGCCTTGAGCACGCGCAACGACGATCCTGCAACCGCCTCACGCCCTTGGGACAAAGACCGCGATGGCTTTGTGCTGGGTGAGGGTGGCGGTGTGATGGTCCTCGAAGAGTACGAACACGCCAAAGCCCGTGGTGCCAAGATTTATGCAGAGTTGGCAGGTTTTGGCATGAGTGCCGATGCGGGACACATGACCGCGCCGAATATGGACGGCCCACGCCGTGCCATCGTGAACGCCATGCGCAACGCGGGTGTTAATGCCGACGAGGTGCAGTACCTCAATGCCCACGGAACATCTACGCCCCTGGGCGATCTGAACGAAACCAACGCCATCAAGGCCGCGTTGGGTGACCACGCCAAACGCATTGTGGTCAATTCCACCAAATCCATGACCGGCCATTTGCTGGGTGGTGCGGGTGGGCTGGAGTCGGTGTTCACGGTGTTGGCTATCCACCATCAGAAGAGCCCACCCACCATCAATATCTTCAACCAAGACCCTGAATGCGATCTGGACTACTGCGCCAATACAGCACGCGATGTGCGTATTGACGTAGCCGTGAAAAACAATTTTGGTTTTGGTGGCACCAACGGCAGCCTGGTCTTCAAGCGCATTTGAGGTGCGGCCTGAACGCGCTGCCCTAGCATGCACCGACCACCTGCGGTCAGCTACACGGTAGGGCGGTCATCCGGGCACTTGGTGCTCGTTGCCGTACTTGTTTGTGCAGCCTTTGCCGCCACAGTGCTTCTTGCCCAATCTGCCACGTCGCCACTTACCAAGTGGGTGGCGTTAAGCATCCTGACCCTTTCTGCATTGCTCGCCTTGGCGGGCTGGTGGCGTACTTGTACCGGTGTCTTACGCTGGGATGGCGAGGCTTGGCTCTGGACCGGGTTTGATGATGTGGCTGTGCACCACAGTGCGTTGGTATTGGATTTTCAGCAGTTGATGTTGTTGAAGCTGTACAGCGAAGACGGTGCCGTTGCTTGGTTGTGGCTGCAGGGTGCCAATGGCAATCGGCAGTGGCTGGCCTTGCGCCGTGCCATCGTAGCGGCCAATCACCGCACGCCACCGCAAAGTCATGACAGCCTTGCACCCGAAGGCGACCGTTTGTGAGCACCCAGCCTGAGGTGTCGGTAGAAGATTCGGACCTGCTGCTGGTAGAGCGCGCCAATGCGGGTGACCAACGGGCCTTTGGATTGCTGGTGTTGAAGTACCAGCGCCGCATTCAACGGCTGATTGGGCGCATGGTGCGGGATGTCGATCTGGTGGACGATATTGCCCAGGAAACCTTTATTCGTGCCTACCGGGCGCTGCACCAGTTTCGCGGTGACGCGCAGTTTTATACCTGGCTGTACCGAATTGCCGTCAACAC
>JBEEJM010000031.1:0-7501 GCA_041169205.1 Pseudomonadota bacterium
ACCTTCAGCTACGCCCAACGCCGCCATCTGGCCGAGCACGCCTACCAGCAGACGCGTCAAATGCTGCGTTCGCGCAAAACAGGGCTGTCTGTCAAACTGGCTCGCCACGGCATCAGCCTGAACCACGACGTGCTGGACGATGCACGCCGACATTTGTCCAAGCCTACCAAGGCACCGACTCGGATCGGTCGTGCCATTGCCACCTTGCAAGAAGTGATGGATGATTTGAGCGAAGTCGTCGCCTCATCCAAGCACCACCCGGCACACTGAACAGCACACCATGGTAAAAAAAGCCCCACGCCGCACGGCAGAACGCATTCTCGAAGTGACGCTGGAGCTGTTCAACCGCTTTGGTGAACCCAATGTTTCGACCACCTTGATCAGTGCCGAAATGGGCATCAGCCCCGGTAATTTGTACTACCACTACCCGGCCAAAGACGAGCTGATCAATTCGCTGTTTGACCGCTATGAACGCGCACTCAATGAATTGCTCAATGCCAGCGACAACGTGCGCGATGTGGAAGACGCCTGGTTTTTCATGCACTCCCTGTTTGAGTTGATCTGGGAATACCGTTTCTTGTACCGTGACTTGAACGATTTGCTCAGTAAAAACCGCCGCCTCGAGACCCACTTTCAGTTTGTGCTGAAGAACAAAACCCGCTCGGTCAAAGCCATGCTCGACAGCATGAGCCGCTCCGGCGCGGTGCGCATCGATTCACGCGAAATAGAACCCACCGCCACCAGCATGGTGGTAGTGCTCACTTACTGGCTGAGCTACGAATATGTGCGTGATCCGCGCAAAGCGCTAGAACCCGAAAGCGCCCAGGCGGCTCTGATGCGCGGTGCGCACCATGTGCTCAATCTCCTCGTGCCCTACCTGGAACAAGGCCAGCGAGCGCACCTGCTCAACTTGGTAAGCGCTTATCAGGCGGCGTCCGCCACCTGATAAGCTTCTACGCCATGGACACTTGGAATGCATTGGCGAAAGAAAACAGGTTTGCGTTTGACCCTGCAAGCCTCAAGAAGCAATGGACCCGCCTGCACGCGGGCGACCGCGAACCCGCACCAGTACACCCCAAGGCGTGGGCGGCATGGGTGCACTTTCACAACGGGGACTTCTTCAAGGCCTACGGCGCTGGCTTGAAGATTGGCACGGACGGAATGGCCGTGGCCTGCAAAGCCGCCTGCATCTACGCCACCTACGTCGAACCCAAAGAAAAGAACCGGCAAGACCTGTACCTGGAAATAGCCGAACGCGCCGCCGAGCAAGCCAAAGCCCAGCCCGAGGTGCCCAACGCACACTACTGGCAAGCCTATGCGCTGGGGCGCTACAGCCAAAGCGTGAGCGTGGCCAAAGCGCTGGCGCAGGGTATCGGCAGCAAAGTCAAAAATGCGCTGGAAACCACCATTCGACTGGAGCCTCGCCATGCCGATGCGCACATTGCCTTGGGCATGTTTCACGCCGAGGTCATCGACAAAGTCGGGCTGCTGATTGGTAACCTCACCTATGGAGCAAGAAAAGACACCAGTTTGAAGCTGTTTCAGCAAGGGTTGCTGCTCACACCCAAGTCACCCATGGCGCTGATGGAATACGCCAATGCCATGGTCATGCTGGAGGGCGACAAGCGCACAGACGAAGCGACGCTGCTTTACAAAAAGGCCGCCGCTGCCCAGGCCTTGGATGCCGCGGAGCGCCTCGAAGTAGAAATCGCGCTGGCTGAACTCGCCAATTGAAGCCTGGCGCCAGCGCAACAGAACATCATTCGCCCCAGGGCAACATGAGCGTAACCATGGACAACTTGGCGAACTCCGGCTCAAACTGGTCAATGATTTCCTGCGGATGGGGGCACAAAGTGGAGTCCGTGACCACGCCAAACTGCACGCCACCGCCATAGCTCAAAATCGACACGCCCAGCCCTACCGAGCCGCTCTGTGGCACCCAAAACAGCGACTCTTCAATGGTGGACCCACAAATTTTGAGCTTCTCTTTGGGGCCAGGCACATTGGTCATAACCGCTGTGGTCTTCTTGCTGAACAGGTTCAGCATCGCGTCTTGCGCTGGTTTGATCAGCAGGCCGGCCACGGCCAACATGCCAAAGCTCAACAAAGGTTGCATGCTGCCCTTGAGCCCGGCCATGCGTCGCCGCACTTCATAAACCCGCTCCACGGGATTGTCCAGGCCAATAGGCAACACCAAAGGTGCCAAACCAAACTGATTGCCCAGCGTGTGGGCCATGTCCAAGGGCCGCAGGTTGACCGGCACCATGGCGCGGATCTCTTTGCCCTGAACCGACTCGCCCTTGGACCGCAGATACTCGCCAATGGCACCGGCCACACAACTGAGCAATACGTCGTTAATAGAGCAATTGAGCGCCTTGCCCACGGCCTTGACTTCCGCCAGCGGCAAGGGGGGGCACCAGGCCACGCGCTTGCTCTGACCGGCACGTCCTTTGAGACTGGTGGGCGAGTCGTCTTGCATGAGTGCCAGCGCGGTCAAGTCGCCCAGCGCCTGGTAGGCCACTTTGGCCAGATCGACCGAACCGGTCAGGCCTTTCTCTATTCCTTTTTGCGGGTCTGCCATCATGTCCAATGAACGTGCAGCACCCTCGCCTGCGGCACCCAGGGCTTTAATCGCAAAGCGGGTCAACGGCTTGAGCAGTGCCGACTCCACCCAATTTTCAGCCCCTTCGCGCCCGCCACGCGGGGGCGAACGCTTGGGACGCGCTGGCGGGGGCGCCCCACCATCCACCAAGGAATTGGTGACAGAAATCAGTGCAATACCGTCGGCGATGCAGTGGTGAATGCGCACCATCATGGCCGAGCCCCCTTTGTAGTTTTCCACCAAGTGGAACTGCCACAGTGGGCGCTTGGGGTCCAGCGGCACCATGCACAGCTCGGCCAGGCGGTTTTGCAATGCTACTTGCTGGTCTTTGGCCGCCATTTTGGGCAACTTTTCAATCACCAGATGGTGGGTCAAATCAAATTGCACGTCGTTCACCCAACTGGCGCCTGCAGCATCTTCTACGGCGCACTGCATAAAACGTGGGTACTTGAGCAACCGCTCTTCCAGGCGCTGCGACAGGTCTGCGTAGCGGATGCCGGGCTTGATCACCCAGACTCCCACAATCATCATCAGATTGGAGGCAGAGTCCATGCGCAGCCACGCAGTGTCCACCTTGCTCATGCGCTCACCATGCAAACCCAGCGTTCCCGCCACGGCATCGGTCAGATTTTTTTGCACGCTTTGCATGCCGATTCGGGTGACCATAATTGCTCCACAGGGGTGATTGCTCTATTTTGCGGTCAAAGGCCGCCGTAAGATACGCTCAGAACTGACAAACTTACCGGAAAACCACATGGCCACCTTGAAATCAAAATTTGAAACTGCCACCGCCAATTCGAAATCGCTCACCGAGCGTCCCGACAACAGCACCTTACTCAAAATTTATGCTCTGTACAAACAGGCCACAGAAGGCGACAACGTAGAAAAGAAACCCGGTTTCACCGACATGGTGGGGCGCGCCAAGTGGGACGCATGGAATGGCTTTAAAGGCACCAGCGGCGACGACGCGATGCAGCAGTACATCGACCTGATCGAGTCTTTGGGCTAAGTTAGCCCGTTACCCGACCTTCTTGGCGGCCGCTTTTTTGCTGGCCGCTTTGGGGGCCAGCAGCGTATCGAGGTTTTTCACAATTTCAGCCTCAATGCGGTGCTTGAAGGCGCCTAACAAAAATCCCAGTTTGGCGTTGAGTTCGAACCGGTCTTTGTTGACTTGCAGCGTGCCGTTAACGCCAGAGCGCACAAAGGTCACCACGTCGCTGGTTTTGTTTTCTTCGTAGGTGCACTCCATGTCGAACTCGCTTTCGACCTGCTCTGCCCACTGCATGGCAATTTTTCGGGCCGCTGGCAAACCCAACGCATGTTCCCGCAATATGTGAAGATCGGCCACCGTCGCACTCCTTCATGGTTCTATGTACAAATTCAAATCACGCGCCGCAGGTGACCTCATCATGCTCGAACCCAACGGGCGTCAAATTCTGGCCATTATCGAAAAACTCGACAGCCCGGCAGCGCACCAAGGCATTTTGTTACCCGTCGAGATGCCTGCTGCTATTGCGGCCTTGCAGGCCGCCGTCGCTGAAGACGAAGCCCGGCGTACGCAATTGACGCAACAAGCCCAAACGGCAGGAGAAACGCCACCCAGTTTTGGCGGCATTTCACTGCGCCTGCGCGCCGTTCCCTTTATCGAAATGATCCGTCGCAGCCACACAGCTGACAAAGAAATCGTCTGGGGCGTGTAAGCGCCCAGACTCTGGCGCGCATTAGTCTGCGTAAACCCCGGCGGCCTTGATGATCGGGCTCCACTTGGCAATTTCTGCGGCCACAAATTTCTTGTGTTCGGCAGGCTCCACGCGCTTGTCAGACACCACCACCGCGCCCAGTGCTTCCTGCTTCTTAATGAACTCAGGGTCTTTCAACGCCACCTTGAGCGCGCTGTTGATCTTGGCTTGCACGTCTGCCGGTGTGCCCTTGGGGGCATACAAACCGTGCCAGATAGTGACTTCAAAATCCTTCAGGCCCGACGCTTGCATCGTGGGCAGAGCTTTCAGTGCGGGGGTGGTCAGCGGCTTGGCAGTGGTCACCGCATAGGCGATCACTTTTTTGGCTTCAATCTGCTGCGAGGTATTGGTGGTCTGATCGCACATCAGGTCGATCTGGCCGCCCATGAGGTCGGTCATCGCCGGTGCCGTGCCTTTGTAGGGCACGGTAGTCATATCGGTCTGGACAGCGCTTTGAAACAGCAAGCCGCACAGGTGTGAGGCGGAGCCGACACCCGCGTTGCCCAAATTGATCTTGCCTTTGTTCTGGCCAATCCAGGTCTGCAATTCCTTGAAGTTTTGAGCCGGCAACGTTGGGCGACCAATCAAGGTCATGGGGACATCGTTGACCATGCCCAAGTATTCAAAGTCACTCTCTACCTTGAACGAGATATTGCGCACCAGCGCAGGCATGGTGGCCATACCAATGTGGTGAAGGAACAGCGTGTAGCCATCGGGCGCAGCGCGCGCCACCTTGCCCGCCGCAATCGAACCACCGGCACCTGCCACGTTGTCAATGATGATGCTCACCCCGCCCAGCGGCTTGCGCATGGCTTCGGCCAAGTCTCGGGCCACCCGGTCGGTAGGGCCACCCGCCGCGAACGGCACCACGATAGAGATGGGTTTAGAGGGATAGGTGTCCGCCTGCGCGAACATGGCTGACAGTGCCGCAACGACGGCTATGATTTTTTTCATGTGAAAGGCTCCAATAAAGGTGAACGAAAGTGTATTCGCTCACTCGAATTATTGGCCCCCGGAAAACACCTAGTGCGCCTACGGGTTAGCTTCGCGCTTATTTGTAGCTTCTGGCGTCTTCAATCACCTTGCCGTCATTGGGCAAGCTGCCGGGCAACAGCAGTTCTACGGTGCCGCGCAGTTTGGTGACGTCACGAATGCTGTCGCCAATGCGCGCAGCCAAGCCTTCCGAATGGGCCCCGGTCTCCACCTTGAGGGTCATCACATCGTTAGCCATTTCACCCGATACCACCAAGCGCGCACGGGCCACTTCGGGGAAGCGCTTGACGATGTCATCCACCTGCTTGGGATGCACGAACATGCCACGAATTTTGGTGGTCTGGTCGGCGCGCCCCATCCAGCCTTTGATGCGGGTGTTGGTACGCCCGGTGGGGCACGGGCCGGGCAACACGGCAGACAAATCGCCGGTGCCAAAACGAATCAGCGGGTAGCCCGCGCTCAGCGTCGTCACCACCAGCTCACCCACTTCACCCTCGGCCACCGGATCCCCCGTGCCGGGGCGCACGATTTCGACGATCACGCCCTCGTCCAGCACCAGGCCTTCGCGGGCTTGGGTCTCATACGCAATCAGGCCCAGATCGGCCGTGGCGTAGCACTGGTAGCCATCCACTCCGTGGGCGGTAAACCAGTCGCGCAGGCTGGGCGGAAACGCCTCTCCGCCAAACATGGCCTTCTTGACGCTGGGAATGGTGACGCCCATTTCGGCGGCTTTTTCCAGAATGATTTTCAAGAAGCTGGGCGTGCCAATGTAGCCCGCGGGCTGCAATTCGCGCATAGCTTGCACCTGCTGCTCGGTCTGACCCGTGCCGCCCGGAAACACGCTGCAGCCCATGGCGTGGGCGCCGGTTTCCATCATCGAGCCCGCGGGCACAAAGTGGTAGCTAAAGCTGTTGTGGATCAATTCGCCGGGCCGAAAGCCTGCGGCGTAAATGGCCCGCGCCATGCGCCAATAGTCTGTGCTTGTGCCTTCGGGTTCGTAAATCGGGCCGGGGCTGGCAAACACGCGGGGCATGGCCGCACCAAAATCCAGGGCACTGAAGCCACCAAACACGCTGCCGCCCTCGGCGCGTGCGGCTTGCTGCAACGCCTGCAACTCAGACTTGCGCGTCACCGGCAGCCGGGCCAGCGCGGCACGGTCCACCACCTGGGTAGCGTCCACGCCTTCCAGAATGCGGGCAAAGGCAGGCGCGTGGGCTTGGGCGTGCGCCACTTGCACCGGCAGGGCCGCCATGAGTGCGGCCTCGCGGGTCTGGGGGTCGCGAGTTTCCAGGGCGTCGTAGGAACGGGTCATAGTGGACTCCTCAAGCCAACCAGCGCTTGCGGCGCTTGTAACTTTTCACATCTTTGAAGCTTTTTCGCTCGCCACCGCCCACACCGAGGTAGAACTCTTTCACGTCTTCGTTGGTGCGCAAGTCGGCTGCTGCACCGTCCATCACCACCCGACCCGACTCCATGATGTAGCCGTAGTCTGCGTACTTGAGGGCCATGTTGGTGTTCTGCTCCGCCAGCAAGAAGGTGACTTTTTCTTTGGTATTGAGGTCTTTCACAATCTCGAATACTTCTTCCACGATTTGCGGTGCCAGGCCCATGGACGGCTCATCGAGCAGCACCATGTTGGGGTTGGCCATCAAGGCGCGGCCGATCGCGCACATTTGTTGCTCGCCACCCGACGTATAGGCCGCCTGGCTGGTGCGGCGGGTTTTTAAGCGGGGAAAGTAGTTGTAAACCTTCTCCAAATTAGCAGCCACCTCGGCCTTGCTCTTGCGGGTGTAGCCGCCGGTGAGCAAGTTTTCTTCAATCGTCAGGTGGGCAAAACAGTGCCGCCCTTCCATGACCTGCACCACGCCACGTTCGACCAGATCGGCAGGCGACAGGTTTTCGATGCGCTCACCGCGCAGCTCAATCGAACCCTTGGTCACCTGGCCGCGCTCGCCCGCCAGCAAGTTGGAGACGGCCCGCAGAGTCGTGGTCTTGCCCGCCCCATTCCCGCCGAGAATGGCAACGATGCCGCCCTCCGGCACCTGCAAGGACACGCCCTTGAGCACCAGAATGACGTGGTTGTAAATGACTTCAATGCCATTGACGTTGAGAACAATTTTTTTGGGTTCCATAACTCAGCCTTGTTAACCAGATGAAAGACCCGCTA
>JBEEJM010000032.1:0-2689 GCA_041169205.1 Pseudomonadota bacterium
GAAGAAAAGCTGGTCGTCACCCTCAACTCCATTGGCGACGCTGTGATTGCCACCGATGCACAAGCCAGGGTAACGATCCTTAATCCGTTAGCCGAGCAGCTCACCGGCTGGACACAGGCACAAGCCCATGGCCTCAAGATTGACGAAATTTTTCAAATCGTCAACAAGGACACTCGCCAGCCCGCTACGATTCCGATCATGAACTCCTTGTCGCACGGCACCGTACAGGGCTTGGCGAACCACACCGTTTTGATTGCCCGCGACGGCAGTGAATGCGATATTTCTGACAGCTGTTCGCCGATCGTCGACCGTGACAATCGCGTTGTGGGTGCGGTGCTGGTGTTTCGCAATGTCACCGCCGAATATGCAGTGCAGCACACCTTGCGCGTGCAACAGACCGAGCTAGAAATGCAGAACGACGAGCTCGTCCGGTCCGAGCTGGCACTCGAACGATCCCGGTCGCGCTACTTTGACCTGTACGACCTTGCCCCCATCGGTTACTTCACCGTCGGCGCGTCGGGGGAAATCATGGAAGCCAACCTGGCTGCGGCTACCCTTCTGGGGGTTGCACGCGGTGCCCTGGTCAATCTGCACATTTCGCGATTCATCCTGAATCACGATGCCGACAATTTCCACCTACTGTGCCAACGACTAATCACGACCGGTGTGCAGCAGATCTCTGAATTTCGGATGCGCAAAAGCGATGGCACGCAATTCTGGGTTGACCTGACGGCAACCGTTGCAGAGGACGACGGCGTGCCGGTGCAACGCATCATGATCAGCAACATCTCCGCGCGCAAACAAGCCGAAGAAGCGTTGATAAAGGCCGGTGCTTTGCAGAAAGCCATTTTTGACAGCGCCAACTTCTCCAGCATCGCCACCGACGCCAAGGGTGTGATTCAGATTTTCAACGTCGGGGCCGAGCGCATGCTGGGCTACACGGCGCAGGAGGTGATGAACAAGATCACGCCCGCTGACATTTCGGACGCGCAAGAAATCATTGCACGCGCCAAAACCTTGAGTTCTGAGCTCGACACCGAAATCACCCCGGGCTTTGAGGCGCTGGTGTTCAAGGCTTCGCGCGGTATTGAGGATATTTATGAGCTGACCTACATCCGCAAAGATGGCAGCCGCTTTCCCGCCGTGGTGTCGGTCACGGCCTTGCGCGACGACGAAGACGCCATCATTGGCTACCTGCTGATTGGTACCGACAACACCGCGCGTAAACAAATTGAAGAAGAGCGTAAAAAACTCGACCAGCGTTTGCGCGATCAGCAGTATTACACCCGCTCCTTGATTGAGGCCAACATTGACGCCCTCATGACCACCGACCCGGCCGGCATCATCACCGATGTGAACCGGCAAATGGAGTTGCTGACAGACTGCACGCGCGACGAGTTGATTGGTGCGCCATTTAAGAAGTACTTCACCGAGCCGGAACGCGCCGAAGCGGCCATCAATTTGGTGTTGAGTGACAAAAAGGTAACCAACTACGAACTGACCGCTCGCACCCGAGGCGGCTTGGAGACGGTGGTGTCCTACAACGCGACTACGTTCTATGACCGAGACCGAAATTTGCAGGGCGTTTTCGCCGCAGCGCGCGATGTAACCGAACGCAAACGTCTTGATCTGGTATTGAAAGAAAAAAGCGTGGAATTGGAAAGCTCCCGTTCATTGGCAGAAAAAGCAAATCTGGCCAAGTCAGACTTTCTCTCCAGCATGAGTCATGAATTGCGCAGTCCACTCAACGCCATTTTGGGCTTTGCACAGTTGTTGGAATCAGAGTCGCCCCCCCCGACGCCGCGCCAGCAAGAAAGTATTGCCCAAATTTTGCGGGCTGGCTGGCATTTGCTCAAGCTGATTAACGAGATTCTTGACCTCACCAAGATCGAGTCCGGTCAGATGCCCATGTCCAGCGAGCCGGTCGCTCTGACGGAGATCATGCTGGAGTGCCAAAGCATGTTTGAAAACCAGGCACAACTGCGCGGTGTGTCGCTAATTTTCCCTGCAACCAAGGAGCCCCACTTCGTGATGGCGGACCGGACCCGGCTCAAGCAGGTGTTTATCAACCTGCTGACCAATGCCATCAAGTACAACACGCTGCAGGGTGATGTTGAGGTGAGCTGTGCGCTGGGTGAGCAAGGGTGTGTTCGGGTCAGCGTTCGTGACACCGGCATGGGCTTGAGCCCTGAGCAATTGTCGCAACTGTTTCAGGCCTTCAACCGACTGGGCCAGGAGGCCGGAGGTGTTGAGGGAACCGGTATTGGCCTCGTGGTAGCCAAGCAGTTAGTAGAGCTCATGGGTGGCCGCATTGGTGTCGAAAGCCAAGTGGCGGTGGGCAGCGTGTTCTGGTTTGAACTGGTATCGGTGGCAGCGCCCACTGTGGTGATGGACAGCAGTGCCGCAGCGCTCGCAACCACGGCACTACCCGACCCTGCGCGGCCACGCACCCTCCTGTATGTGGAGGACAACCCGGCCAACATGAAGCTGGTGGAGCGGATCATAGAGCGCTACCCAAATATGAGCCTGTTAACGGCAACCAGCGGCTTGAGTGGGATCCAGCTGGCACGCACGCATTTGCCCGATGTGATTTTGCTGGACATCAATCTGCCTGGCATCAATGGCTTTGAAACCCTCAAGCTATTGCGAGACGATCCGCTAACAGCGCACATTCCCGCATTGGCCATCA
>JBEEJM010000033.1:0-8537 GCA_041169205.1 Pseudomonadota bacterium
GGCACGCGCAGCATGGCGCTGGACGCGCTGCGCCAGCGCGTAGGCATCGTGCCGCAAGACGCGGTCATCTTCTCCAGCACCGCGCTGGAGAACATTCGCTACGGCAAACCCGATGCTTCTGACGCCGAAGTGAAGGCCGCCGCACAGGCTGCGTTTGCGCATGAGTTCATCACCGCCCTGCCCGAGGGCTACGACACCTTTTTGGGCGAACGCGGTGTGCGCCTGTCCGGCGGCCAGCGCCAGCGCATTGCGATTGCCCGTGCCATGCTCAAAAACCCACCGTTGTTGCTGCTGGACGAAGCCACCAGCGCACTGGACGCCGAGAGCGAACGCATGGTGCAAGCCGCACTCGAATCGGCCATGCGCGACCGCACCACGCTGGTCATCGCCCACCGCCTGGCCACGGTACAAAAAGCCGATCTGATCGTGGTGCTGGACCACGGCCAGTTGGTCGAGCAAGGCACGCACGCCGCGCTGGTGGCGCGCGGTGGCGTGTACGCCGGGCTGGCGGCGCTGCAATTCAATGCCTGACTAGCACACGGCATGGGCATGTAAAGCATTGAAAAGCCCGGGGTAAGTGCCTAAAATCGGGGCATTCACTTTTGGGAGATCTGAATGGACGTAACCAAAGCCAAGGCCCAGCCCGTGCAACAGGTTCAGGCCGCCAAGCGACCTGAACAAACGCAGCAGATCCAGCACGCCCAGGCGCAAAAACCAGCAGAGAGCAAACCTCGCCCCAATGTGAATGGCCAGGGGCAGACCATCGGCACCCGCCTCAGCGTTACCGCCTGAGGCTGATCCCCTCCGCACTTGTCCGCCATGGTCGCGATCACCGCCACCAGCAGCGCTACGCCGAGCTTGCAGTCGGTGCTCGTCAAGGCGCGTGTGGACCAGGCACGCCGTGAGGCGGAACAGGCCGAATCCACCGCCCAGACCCTGCGCGCACAGGCCGACGAAGAAGAACACAAGGCACAAGACGGCCAAAGCAAAGTACGTGCGCTGACGGCACAGGCCAGCGCCACGGACGCCACCTACACCGCGTCCGTCAAGGGCAACCAGTCTGAAGTGCCCGCACAAACCCAAGATTTTTTGGTGCGGCTGTACAAAGCCACCAGCCAAAAATTTGCCGATGGCGGCAACGCCCTGAAGACCCGCGCAGACGCAGCGCCAGTGGTCAACAGCCAGGGCCACGCCACCGGACGCATTGTCAACGTCTCGGCGTAGTTATAAATTTTTTGCATAGTTTGACAAAAACACGGCCTTAGACAGGCCGGTGGCATGCGCCTAGAGTCCGTGGCTTGACGACCCACACAACAGGAGCAAGCATGTCGCAACCCAATCCCTACAACCACCCCCTGCCGTCCTACCTGCAGGCCGACCACCTCGGACCCTGGGGCATTTACCTGCAACAGGTGGATCGGGTGATCCCCTACCTGGGCCACCTGGCACGCTGGGCAGAAACGCTGAAACGCCCCAAGCGGGCGCTGATTGTGGACGTGCCCATCCAGCTGGACAACGGCACGGTAGCCCACTTTGAAGGCTACCGCGTGCAACACAACACCTCGCGCGGCCCCGGCAAAGGCGGCGTGCGTTTTCACCAGGATGTGACGCTGTCAGAAGTAATGGCGCTGTCGGCCTGGATGTCCATCAAAAATGCAGCGGTCAATGTGCCTTACGGCGGTGCCAAGGGTGGCATCCGGGTAGACCCCAAGACGCTGTCACGTGGTGAGCTGGAGCGCATGACGCGCCGCTACACCAGCGAGATCGGCATCATCATCGGGCCCACCAAGGACATTCCCGCGCCCGATGTGAATACCAACGAGCAGATCATGGCCTGGATGATGGATACCTATTCCATGAACGAAGGCGCTACTGCCACCGGTGTGGTGACGGGCAAGCCCGTGGACTTGGGCGGCTCGCTGGGTCGGCGTGAAGCCACCGGGCGCGGCGTGTTTACCGTCGGTGTGGAGGCGGCAAACCACATTGGCATGGATATCTCCAAAGCCAGAATTGCAGTACAAGGTTTTGGCAACGTGGGTGGCATTGCCGGCAAGCTGTTTGCTCAAGCAGGTGCGCGCGTGGTGGCTGTGCAAGACCACGGTGGCACCATTTACCAGGAAGCAGGGTTTGACGTACCCGCCTTGCTGGCGCATGTGGCGCTGGCGGGTACGGTGGCCGGATTTGCCAATGCAGAGGTGATTGCCAACGACGCGTTCTGGGACGTGGACTGCGACATCCTGATTCCGGCGGCGCTGGAGCAGCAGATTACTGCGGCCAACGCAGGGCGCATCAAGGCGCGCCTGGTGATCGAAGGCGCCAACGGCCCGACCACGCCCGAAGCGGACGACATCTTGCAGGAGCGCAACATTCTGGTGCTGCCCGACGTGATCGCCAACGCTGGCGGTGTCACGGTGAGCTACTTTGAATGGGTGCAAGATTTTTCCAGCTTCTTCTGGAGCGAAGACGAGATCAATGCCCGTTTGGTGCGCATCATGAAAGAAGCATTCGCCGGGGTCTGGCAAGTGGCAGAGGAGCACAAGGTGACCCTGCGCACGGCCACCTTCATCGTGGCTTGCAAGCGCATATTGCATGCGCGTGAACTGCGCGGCCTGTACCCTTAAGCGCCAATGGGGCTCTACCGTTTTACTGTAGGGGCCCCTTGACTGCTTCGGGCAACAGCAACGGCATAACTTCGATGCCTTCATCCAGCAAGGCCATCGCCTCATCGGGCGTGGTCTTGCCACGGATGCTGCGCTCTTGGGTCTCGCCGTAATGCATCTTGCGCGCCTCTTCGGCAAAGCGGTTGCCGACATCGGTGGTGTTGGCTATCACATGGCGGGCGACTGCCATCCATGCCTCAGCCAGACTGGTGTCAGTTGGGGCGGGTGTGGCTACGTCCAAGGTGGCAGGCGTGGACGCAAGTGCCCTTGAAGTTGTGGGTGCTTGGGCACCCGACAGACTCAAACGTGGTGCGCTTAGTTTTTTGATAATTTCAGGGGTGCCGCATAGCGGGCATTGCACCATAGCCCTGGCGTGCTGCGATTGAAAGTCGTCTTCCGAGGCAAACCACCCTTCAAAGGTATGGCCGCTTACGCACTGTAGGTCGAGAACTTTCACGCGGCCTGCCAAGCCAATGACCATGCACCGCTCAATACATTTTGTAGCCAGAGCGCTCCGGCCAGTGTTTTGGCATCGGTGACTTTGCCTTCACAACACCATTGCAGCAACTCTTGTGGCGTGGCCGTAAATACGTCCAAAAATTCGCCTTCATCGAGCCGCCGCTCGCCGAGCACCAGGTCACGGGCAAACCAGATATCAATGAATTCTGTGGAGTACGAAATGACCGGGTGCATCACCCCCGCGCGGGCCCACTCGCGGGCGGAATAACCCGTTTCTTCCCGCAGCTCGCGTTGGGCACAGGCCAATACGCTCTCTTGCGGATCGAGCTTTCCTGCGGGAAATTCAATCATGACCTGCCCCACGGGATATCGGAATTGGCGCTCTAGCACCACACGCAGTTGCCCATGGGCGTCGGTCAACAAGGGAATCACCATCACGGCACCGGGGTGGATGACATATTCGCGCGTGGCACTGTGTCCGTCTGGCAGAAGAACCGTGTCGCGAAACGCGTGCAGAAAAACACCTTTGAGCACTTCCTGGCTCGATGTTTGGGTCTCGATCAGGTGGCTGTCGTTCATCGCCAGGGCCGGGTCAATCCCGGTGCTTCAGCAGATAGCGGTAGACGAATCCGGGGAAAGCGATGGTCAGAAACAAGGTGACCGTGATCGCGTAGAACTCCCAGGTCTGGGGGGCAATCTGACCCGCGTGTTGCTCCAGAAGCAGGCCTGCTGCTCCGACAACCAGGTAGAGGGCCAACAACTCCAAAAGCCGCATGCCCAAGGACTTGGGTGCGCGCATTGGCATGACACCCAGAAGTCGTTGACTGACAAACGGAAGATTGGCGGCAACCAAAGCCAGTGCGAGCACCAACCAGACCGCAAGCGACGTGGACACGAAAACTAGGTACCCAGCATTTGCAACACCGAGCGTGCGCACAGGGCCATCAAACCGCTTGGCAACATACCCAGAATCAGCACCAGCGCGCCGTTGATGCACAACACCACACGCACGTCGAGAGGTGCAACCACGTGGGTGGCGGTGATCGGTTCGTCAAAGTACATCACTTTGATCACGCGCAGGTAGTAAAAAGCACCCACCAGCGACATCATCACGGCAAACACGGCAAGGCCCAGGGACACAGCGTCACCCGAAGCGATCAACGCCTGCAGCACCGACAGCTTGGCATAGAAGCCCACCATCGGTGGAATGCCCGCCAGCGAAAACATGCAAACAGCCATGACAGCGGCATACAAGGGGCTGCGCTGGTTGAGACCGGAGAGATCGGCAATTTCTTCGCTCTCAAAACCTTCACGCGACAGCAACAGCAAAACGCCGAAACTGGCCAGCGTAGTCAGCACATAGCTCACCACATAAAACATGGACGAGCTGTAGGCATTGGCAGCAGACAAGGTATTGCCGTTGACCACACCCGACATCAGGCCCAACAGGACAAAACCCATTTGCGAAATAGTAGAGAACGCCAACATCCGCTTGACGTTGGTCTGGGCAATGGCCGCCAGGTTTCCGATCAGCAAGGAACCGATCGACAACACCATCAGCATCTGTTGCCAATCAATGGCCAGCGGCAGCATGCCCTCCACCAACAGACGAATCGCGATAGCAAAGGCGGCCAATTTGGGCGCGCCACCAATCATCAAGGTGATGGCTGTGGGTGCGCCCTGGTACACATCGGGAATCCACATGTGAAATGGAACCACGCCCAGCTTGAACGCCAGACCTGCGACGATAAAGACCAGGCCAAACATCAGCACTTGATGGCGCACCTGACCCGATGCAATGGCCTTGAGTACGCCATTGATGTCGAGTGTGCCGGTTGCGCCATACATCATGGACATGCCGTACAACAAAAAGCCGGAGGCCATGGCCCCGAGCACAAAGTACTTCATCGCAGCTTCGGTCGCAGTGGCGTTGTCGCGGCGCAGTGCCACCAGGGCATAGCTCGACAGCGTGAGCAGTTCAAGCCCCATGTAGATCACCAGGAAGTTGTTCCCGGAAATCATCACGAACATGCCCAGCAGCGCAAAAATGCTCAAGGTGAACAACTCGCCGCCGCGCAGCATGTCACGTTGCGCTGCGTAGGGCCGTCCGTAGACCAGCGTCACCATGACCGCGATCGTAGCGAAGCATTTGAGCCAATTGCCCATGGAGTCACTGACCACCATATTGCCAAAGCCGTACAAGGTCGCCTCACCACTGGCATACACCGCCTGCAGAATAGCCACAACCGCCAGCGTCAACAGGGTGAGCGCATAGGTGCGTCCCCGCAACGGGGTTTTGACACCGAGATCCAGCAACGCAATGACGCACGCCATGACGAACAGAATCATCTCGGGGTAAACGGTGATCCAACTGATTTTGTCAATCATCTTAGGTCTCTCAATTCAGTGTGATCAGTTCAGCTTAGAAATTGCAACATGCTTGAGCAATTGCGCAACCGAAGCATCCATGACGTCGGTAAATGGCTTGGGATAAATACCCATGTACAGCACCGCAACCGCCAGCAGTGCAAGCATTAGAAACTCGCGTGCGTTGATGTCAGTGAGTTCTTTCACGTGATCGTTGGCAACCGGGCCCAGGTAAACACGCTTGAACATCCACAAGGTGTAAGCAGCGCCAAAAATCAGTGCACTGGCGGATGCGAATCCAATCCAGAAGTTGAATTTGACGGCAGCCAGAATGACCATCCACTCACCCACAAAGCCTGCGGTACCTGGCAGGCCACAGTTGGCCATGGCAAACAGCAAGGCAAAAGCCGCGAACTTGGGCATGGTGTTCACCACACCGCCGTAGCTGGCGATTTCACGGGAATGCATGCGGTCATACAACACGCCGATAGACAAGAACATGGCAGCCGACACAAAACCGTGGGCAATCATTTGCACCACACCACCGGCGATACCCAGATCACTGAAGATAAAGAAGCCCAAGGTAACAAAACCCATGTGCGCAACAGATGAATAAGCCACCAGCTTTTTCATGTCTTGCTGCACCATGGCCACCAAACCGACGTAGACCACCGCGACCAGAGACAAGGTCACCATCAACCACGACCACTCATGCGCGGCATCTGGCGCGATAGGCATGGAAAACCGCAGAAAACCGTAGGCACCAAGTTTCAGCATGATGGCGGCCAGCACGGCCGATCCACCAGTAGGCGCTTCCACGTGCACATCGGGCAACCAGGTATGAACCGGCCACATGGGCACTTTGACTGCAAACGCGGCCAAGAATGCGAAGAACAAATAGGTCTGTGCCGTCTTGCCGAGAGGCAAGGCATGCCAGGTTGCAATATCAAAACTTCCACCCGACTGGGTGTACAGATAGATCAATGCAATCAACATGAGCAGCGAGCCCAGCAAGGTGTAGAGGAAGAATTTGAACGCTGCGTAAATCTTGTTCGGGCCGCCCCAGATACCAATGATCAGGTACATGGGAATCAAGGTAGCCTCGAAGAACACATAGAACAGCAAGCCATCGAGTGCGCAGAACACGCCAATCATTAATCCGCTGAGGATCATGAACGCGCCCATGTACTGATTGACGCGGCGGGTAATCGCTTCCCATCCAGCGATCACCACAATCACGTTGATGAATGCGGTGAGCAACACGAACCAGAACGAAATGCCATCCACACCCAAGTGGTAGTTGACGTTGAAGCGATCAATCCAGCTCGCATTCTCCACAAACTGCATGGCTGCAGATGCGTTGTCGAATTGCCCATACAAAGGCAGCGTCATCAGGAAGCTGACGACAGATCCGATCAGCGCCAACCAGCGCACCATATTGGGTTGGTCATCACGGCCCAAGGCCAACAAAACCACTCCGAACGCAATAGGCGTCCAAATCGCGAGGCTCAACAATCCCATGTTCTTTTTCTCCTACTTGAGCCAGACGAAATACGTCATGAGCACAAAGATGCCCAAAATCATGACCAGCGCGTAGTGGTACAGATAGCCTGTTTGCAGTTTGCGGGCGATGCCAGCAATGGCTCCCACAACCTTCCAGGAACCGTTGACCACCAGTCCATCGATCAAGGCCTGATCGCCGCCCTTCCACAAACCAGTTCCCAGCATCCGCGCACCGCGCGCCAAAATGTTCTCGTTGATCCAGTCGAGGTAGTACTTGTTTTCAAGCAGATTGAAAATCGGCATGACGTTGCGCTTGATGGCTGCCGGCACTGCCGGATTCACCATGTACATGTAATAGGCTGTCACGACACCGGCCAAAGCCAGCCAGAACGGCAAGGTGCTGAAGGCATGCATGGCCATTTGTACGGGGCCATGGAAAGCGTGGCCCAGCTCTTCCATCACCGGGTGCTTTTCGGCATTGATGACAATCGCGTCTTTGAAGAAATCTCCAAACAGCATGGGGCCGATTGTCAGGAAACCGATGACCACCGATGGAATTGCAAGTAACACCAACGGCACTGTCACAACCCAAGGCGACTCATGCGGCACGTGGTGCCCATGGTGATCGTCATGGCCATGCGCGTCATGGTGGGCATCGTGATGGGCGTCAGGGTTTTGATCGAAACGCTCTTTGCCATGAAAGACCAGGAAATACATGCGAAAAGAGTAGAACGCCGTCACGAACACACCGGCCAGCACCGCAAAAGAAGCAAAACCTGCCGCAGGCAAATGGCTCTCCAGAACCGCTTCAATGATGCTGTCTTTGGAATAGAAACCAGCAAACAGCGGCGTACCAATCAAAGCCAGCGAACCCAGCAAAGAAGTGATCCATGTGATGGGCATGTACTTACGCAGTCCGCCCATCCAACGAATGTCTTGGTTGTGGTGCACACCCATGATGACCGAGCCGGCACCAAGGAACAACAAGGCCTTGAAAAAGGCATGTGTCATCAGGTGGAAAACGGCAACCGAGTAGGCAGAAGCACCCAGTGCCACCGTCATGTAGCCCAGCTGCGACAGTGTGGAATACGCCACCACGCGTTTGATGTCGTTTTGAATGATGCCCAAGAAACCCATGAACAAGGCCGTGATTGCGCCAATGGTCATGATGAAGTTCAACGCTGTATCGCTCAGTTCAAAGAGTGGCGACATGCGGGCCACCATAAAGATACCAGCCGTCACCATGGTTGCCGCGTGAATGAGCGCGGAAATGGGCGTGGGGCCTTCCATCGAGTCCGGCAACCAGACATGTAAAGGGAACTGCGCAGACTTGCCCATGGCACCAATAAACAGGCAAATACAAATGACGGTGATTAGCATCCACTGAGTTCCGGGGAACGACAGTGCCGACAATTCTTCTGCTTTGGCAAATACTTCGGCGTAATTCAACGTACCGACAAAGGCAACGATCAAGCCGATACCCAAGATGAATCCAAAGTCACCCACGCGGTTAACCAGAAACGCTTTCATGTTCGCAAAGATGGCGGT
>JBEEJM010000034.1:0-4595 GCA_041169205.1 Pseudomonadota bacterium
AGGTGGCTGCTGCCGAGGCAATTGTCAGCGTTAATGACGACGCAGCAAACGTGACGCACACCGTGCGCCGCTGGGCAACCGCTGTCTTTTGTGCAAAGCGCAGATAAGCCAGCGTTTCGTCATGGAAGCCCCGCACATAAAAGTCGCTGGGCCGCAGCAGCCGGGGCGCTGCAAACACGGCCAGCACCCCCAAAATCACCACTACCATGACCAACTCAATCAAGGTGAAGCCCCGCACACGGGCGGCCCGACGTCTTCCGACACCGGACAGGCGACAAGGCGGGCAGATGGACGACTGAAACATGTCTCTCAATGCTATGGTTTTGGTAGCTGCTTACGCAATATACACGGGGGCTCCGATTGTATTTGACCCATAAAACAGGCGCAAGACTGCACACCGCTTGCCCCTATGATCACCACCATGGCAAGTATGCACGTTTCCACCACCGCCCAAGACCGCACGGTCACCATTCTGGCGTGGATGGTGTTTTTGATTCCGGCTGTGGGCGGCTCCAACGAACTCATGGCGCAGGACACCCTGAAGTCGGCGCTGGCAGCGTTTGGCATTTTGCTGGCCGGGCTGGTGCTCTTCTGGAATCGGCGTGGCCCGCAGCCCCCCTTGGCTTGGCACTCCATGTTGGCGCTGCCCCTGGTGCTCATGCTGTACGCGCTGGGCAGCACGGTCTGGAGCCACGCCTACCTGGCGTCCGTGGAGGCCATCCGATGGCTGCTACTGGCGCTGCTGGCCTGGCTAGGGCTCAACACACTCACCCGCAAGAACCACCCCACGCTGCTGTGGGGCATCCACGCAGGGGTGACAGTGGCTTCTGTTTGGGCGGCGCTGCAGTTTTGGTTTGACTTGGGCTTGTTTGCCCAGGGTCCGGCACCCGCGTCTACGTTTTACAACCGCAATTTTTTTGCTGAATATGCGGTGTGTGCGTTGCCTTTCTCGGTGTGGTTGCTCACCCACCTGCGCCAGAGCCGCTGGCTCGTGTGGTTCTCGCTGACGCTCGCACTGAACATCACCGCCATTTTGATGACAGGCACGCGCTCGGCGCTGATCGCGCTGTTGGTCATGCTACCCGTGCTGGCCATGATCAGCCTGCGGTACCGACGGGCGCTGCACTGGGGCCAGTGGTCGCGCACCACCATCGCCACCGTGCTGCTGGCGGGGCTGGGGGCCAGTGCAGTGTTGGGCAATCTGCCCACAACCAACCCACGTATCGCGCAAGAGCTCACCGGCGTGTCCGCCTGGCAACGTGGCGCGGTGCGCACAGCCTCCATGGCGCAAACCACCGAATACACCGTGGGTTCCTTCTCGGTGCGCTCCCAGATGTGGCGTGCCACCCTGCGCATGATGGTGAGCCAGCCCCTGGTCGGGGTGGGCGCGGGAGCGTGGGAGGTGAACATCCCCCTGTTTCAGAACGACGACACCACGCTGGAAATCGACTACTACGCCCACAACGAGTACCTGCAATTGCTCAGTGAATATGGCTTGGTGGTGGGTGGGCTGGTGCTCGCGTTTCTGGGGGCCTACTGGCTGCTGAGCGTGTTAATCACGCGGCGCTTAGATCGAACTCACGACTGTGAAGGTGCCTTGCGCGCCTTCACACTGACCAGCATGTTCGCCATGGGCGTGGTCAGCGCGGCGGGGTTTCCCTGGCATTTGGCAGGCTGCGGCGTGCTGTTTGCTTTGGGGTTGGCCATTCTGTGGGGGTCTGACCTGCGCTTGGTCAGTCACCTGACAAAGCAACTCCACGCGGAACCGTGGTCACGCGCGATCAGACCGGCGGCGCTGCTCCTCTTGTTGTTGGCCCTTGGCCTGGCGACCTATGTCACGCAACGCGCCGTGCGTACCGAACGCGCCATCGTGCAAGCCTTGTTGTGGGCCAACAGCCTGCCCAAAACGCAGATTTCCCTGACCCCGACACAGCAAGACACCAAAGACCACATGTTGGCCTTGCTGCGCGGAGGCATCGCACTCAACCCGCACTACCGCAAACTCACGCCCATGGCCTCTGAGGTGCTAATGGCGCAGGGCGACTGGGCCAATGCGGCGTGGATTTTGCAGTCCGTGACCGACTCACGCCCGCATGTGGCAGCGCTGTGGAAAGGCCAGGCACTGGCCCACGCACAGATGCACCATGTGGACCTAGCCTTGCAAGCGCTTCATCAGGTGCAACGGCTGCGCTCGGACACCAAACCCACCCAGAACTTGGAAATCGTGGTGCTCAGCAATATCGGGCAGGAAGCCAAGGCAGCAGACTTGCTGCGTGGCTACTTTGACAACCGCAACTACGACTACGAGCTGGTGCAAGCAGGCTACGCCCTGGGGCTCAAGATGCACGACCAGGCGCTGGCCATTCGCGCACTGGAGGTGCGCAACCAGACCTGGCCTGAGCAGGCGGCAGATGGCTACTTCCGCATGGGGACAATTTATGCAGAAGCCACACCGCCCAACTCCGCACTGGCATTGCGTGCTTTTGCCTCCGGTCTTGCCACCGTGCCGGCAACAGAGAAAGACAACTTCCTGCAGCAGGTGCCTGCGCACTACCGCACCCAGCTCCGGAAATAGAAAAGCCGCCCGAAGGCGGCTTTGTCAAACCGAAAAAGCGATCTCAGTTAATGCTGATGATGGTCGCAGTAGCGGTGTTGTTTGTGGAAGTTTGCGTCACGGTGCAAGAGTTATTCGTGCCCACAGTTGCTGATGCCGCGCCAGTCAACGAGTAACCACCGGGCACGCCGCCTTGCAAAATGGCCGTGGCAGCCAACTGACATGTTGTATTGCCGCCGGACCCGACTGGCGAGCCATTGGCCGTAGTCACGCTGCGAGCGGCATAGTTCACCGCGCTGGCCGAATTAATACCACCCACCACGCCCAGTAGTGCAGCAGCCTTGGCGTCACTACCCAAATCCACAAACTTGGGAATCGCCACCGCGGCCAGCACGCCGAGGATCACGATAACCATGACCAATTCAATCAGAGTAAAACCGCGCTGTACTTGTTTCATGATGTCTACCTTTCAGACCAGTGTTGTAACTAAAACTCGACCCAACGTTTATCTATGCGTTGCTCACGCTATAAATTCTAGAGCAAGAAACTCTTACTGTGCATCAACTTTCGCCACTAAGTGGCTGAATTGAATCAATTTATGTGTCAATTTACCAATTCCCCTTGCCAGTAGTAGGGCTGTATCGGGGTAATTTGCAAGGGGCCCGGCGGTGCACTCACGCGAAACCACACCATGGGCGCATCGCCTGCACCGTCCAAGGCGTAGTGGTACGTCGGGCCATAGCCTATGCAGTGGCAATAGTCGTCAAACACCCAGTTGCCCGGTGGCACGGCTTCGGCCTTCACCGCCCCCAGCACGCCGGCGTAGTTGCTGGGCACATGGTCCAGCACCAAAAAGGGGTTGCGTTGTGGGGGCGCAACATGCATCCCTGTTTGGGTGACTGATGCATGCAAATGGTCGATCACCAGGGCGGTGCGCAAGGCACCCAACGTGGTCTTGATCGCGGCCAACTCGCCTTGCGCCTGCACCATGCGAATCTGCTGGCCAAACACCCCCATCAACACCAAAATCACAAGGAGCAGCAAGCTCCACTCGGCAGAGCGGCGGGTCAGCCAGGCCATGCCTAGCCACCCTTGCCCATGGCGGCCTGGCCCAGGTTCCACAAAGGTAGGAAAACGCCTAAAGCCAGTAGCAGCACTAGCGTTGCAATCACGGCCAGCAAAATCGGCTCAATGGCGGCAGACAGGCCCTTGATGGCGTAGTCGGTATCGCGCTCGTACATGGCGGCGATTTCAAACAGCAGGTTGTCCAGCTCGCCGGTTTCTTCGCCCACATTGATCATTTGCAGCACCACAGGCGTGAACACGCCGGTCGCCGCCGCACAGCGCGAGATGCTCTCGCCGCGCTCAATGCCGTCGCGCATCTGCTCGATGCGGCTGCCGATAAAGGTGTTGTCCACCGTTTGCGCCACCACGGTAAGCGCCTGCACCAGTGGCACGCCGCTTTGGCTGGACAGTGCAAAGCTGCGGGCAAAGCGGGCCAACGTGGCCTTGAGCACGATGTCGCCCACGATGGGCAGCTTGATCTTGCGCGCATCCCAGCGGTAGCGCCCCTCGGGGGTACGCAGGTAGCTGCGCACCAGCACCGTCCCGCCCACAGCCAGCGCGATCAACAGCGGCCACCAGGCCAGCGTCCAGTTGGAAAAGCCGATGAGTCCCCGGGTGATCAAAGGCAGCTGGGCGTTGAACCCGGCAAACACTTTGGCAAACACCGGGATCACAAAAATATTCAGAATGACAACCGCCATGGCCATGGCGATCATCACAAAGATGGGGTAGCGCATGGCCTGCTTGATGCGCTCGCGCACGTCGCGCTCAAACTCCATGTGCTCGGTCAGGCGCAAAAACACTTCCGTCAAACGCCCAGTCATTTCCCCGACGCGAATCATCGAAATATAGAAGCCGCCAAACAGCGTCGAATGCCGCGCCAGGGCGGCAGACAGCTCGCGCCCTTGGTCCAGACTGGAGCGAATGTCCTTGAACAAATCCACCATGGCGGGCTTGGTCGCCGAGGCCTGCAGGC
>JBEEJM010000035.1:0-5140 GCA_041169205.1 Pseudomonadota bacterium
TGCACGCCATTGCCTTTTTGACCGACCAGGGCTGGCATATGTTGGTGGCGGTAGGGGCCATCGTGCTGGCGTTCACCGGCGCTGAGGCGCTGTACGCCGACATGGGCCACTTCGGAAAACGCCCGATTCAATACGCCTGGCTGGGGATGGTGTTACCCGCCCTTGCGCTGCACTACATGGGCCAGGGCGCACTGCTGATACGTGACCCTGCCGCGCTAGAGAACCCGTTCTACCGCATGTTCCCCGCCAGCTGGTTGTTGCCCGCGGTGGCCCTCGCGACGGTGGCCACGGTGATTGCATCGCAGGCGGTTATCTCGGGGGCCTATTCCATGACCAAACAGGCCATGCAACTGGGCTTGCTACCGCGCATGCAAGTGCACTACACCTCGGCCAAGGAGGCCGGTCAAATTTATATGCCCGAGGTCAACTGGCTGCTGCTGGGCTCGGTGCTGCTAGCGGTCTATGGCTTTGGCAGTTCATCGGCCATGGCCTCGGCCTATGGCATTGCCGTGACGGTGACCATGCTCATCACCACGGTACTGACCTTCTTCGTGGTGCGCCACGGCTGGAACTACCCGCTGCCGGTGGCCATCGCTGCCACCAGCGTGTTTTTGCTGCTGGACCTGTTGCTGGTGGTGTCGTGCTCCATCAAATTCTTTCAGGGCGGTTGGTTCCCACTGGCGCTCGGTATGGCCATCTTTGTGGTGATGGCGACCTGGCGGCGCGGCCGTGAGTTGCTGATCGACAGCATCCGCCACGAAGACCCGGAGCTGCTGCCCTTCATCACCGCGCTGTCGCAAGACACCGTGCACCGCGTCCCCCGCACCGCCATCTATGCCGTAGCCAACCCCGGCACCGTGCCGCAGGCGCTGATGCACAACCTCAAGCACAACCAGGTGCTACATGAGCGCAACGTGATTCTCACCGTGCTGTTTCACGACGTGCCGTGGATCCCCTTTGACGAACGGGTGCAAGTGCAATCCCTGGTGCCAGGCTTCTGGACCGTTCAGGTGAACTACGGGTTCAAAAACACACCCGACATTCCCAAAGCGCTAGAGCTGTGCAAAACCCAGGGGCTGGCCATCAATCTGTTTGAAACCTCGTACTTTTTGAGCCGGGAGACGGTGGTGCCCGGCAAAGGTTCGGGCATGGCCCATTGGCGCGAGGCCCTGTTTGCCGTGATGTCGCGCAACGCGGGCAGCGTGGCCGGGTTTTTCAAGCTGCCCAACAACTGCGTGATCGAACTGGGGACGCGCGTGCAGATTTGACCGCCTGTGCAGCTAGCGCGCCATCAGGGCGCGCTGCACCTCAGTTTCCCGCTGTATCGCCTCTGCAAAGCCGGGTGCGCCCACGGTGTTGAGCACGCGTTTGAAGTGCGCCACCACCGTCGGGTCCAGGGCGGCCAGTCGCTTTGCGGTTTGCAGTGTGGTGGCGGGCAATGCATCGGCAGGCACCACCTTCCACACCAGGCCCCAGGCCTGCGCCTGCCCGGCTGAAAATTCTTCGCCCAGTAGCATCAGGGCCTTGGCCCGATTCAGCCCCACCACGGCGGGCAGCAAGGCGCTGATGCCCCCGGTGACAAACACGCCCAGCGAGGCCTCGGGCAGCTTG
This sequence comes from Pseudomonadota bacterium, assembly GCA_041169205.1. GTDB lineage: Bacteria > Pseudomonadota > Gammaproteobacteria > Burkholderiales > Burkholderiaceae_C > Allorhodoferax. Next base: position 1,612 of record JBEEJM010000035.1, read on the forward strand.
AAACGGGCGTTGTCGGCAGCGATAACGATGTCGGCATCCAGCATCCACTCCAGGCCCGCGCCCACCACCCAGCCATGCACCGCCACCACCACCGGTTTGCGGCAGGCCACCAGCGCACAGGCGACTTGCTGGGTGAGTTCCAGGTCGGCGTCGGTGGGCGGCTCGGACACATCGCGCCCGGCACAAAAGGCCAGTCCGTTGCCGCAGAGCAGCACGGCGCGCGTAGCGGCATCAGTGTCGGCCTGCTGCAGCGCCGCCAGCAGTGCGCGCGCCAGTTCGTTGTTGATGGCGTTGCGCTTGTGCGGGCGGTTCAGGGTGAGCGTGAGCACCCCGTCAAGAAGTTGGTGTTGCAGTGGGGCCTGTTGGTTAGGTTGCATGGGTTGCATTGTGCGGCCTCCCTACAATACAGCCATGACTTCTGCCCCCGAAAACGCCCCCCACACCCCTGCCGACGAACCGCTCGACACTGCCGCTGAGGGCACCAAGCCCTTCATGCGCACCATCAAGAGCTTCGTCAAACGTGCGGGCCGTACCACGGCCGGCCAGGCCAAGGCATTTGACGAATTGGGCCCGCAGTTTTTGCTGCCTTACCAAAAGTCTGCTATCAATTTAGAAGCTGTCTACGCAGACTCCACGGGGGCTACAGGCACAAATGGCACCAAATCACCAGTGGTACTGGAGATCGGCTTTGGCATGGGCGAGGCCACGGCCAAGATTGCCGTCACGCTGCCGGAAACGCACTTTTTGTGCTGCGAGGTGCATGAGCCCGGCGTGGGCGCGCTGCTCAAGCGCATTGGTGAAAACAACATCACCAACATCCGCATCTGCGCGCATGACGCGGTGGAGGTGATTGACCACATGCTGCCCCTGCAAAGCCTGGACGGCGTACACATCTTCTTTCCCGACCCGTGGCACAAGACCAAGCACAACAAGCGCCGCCTGATTCAGTCGCCCCTGGTGGCCAAGCTGGCCGCGCGCCTCAAGGTGGGCGGTTACCTGCACTGCGCTACCGACTGGCAGCCCTATGCCGAACAGATTCTTGAAGTGTTGTCCGCTGAACCCCTGCTCAAAAACCGCGCGCTGCTAAGCCACCCCGAGCTGGTGGGCTACGCGCCCAAGCCGCACTACCGCCCGCTCACCAAGTTCGAGAACCGCGGCATCCGCCTGGGCCACGGCGTGTGGGACCTGGTGTTCGAACGGGTCTAAACCACTCGTCCTTTCATTCGCTATGGCCCGCTACCGCCCCACCCCACCGCCCACGCGCAATGGGGTTGGCCCCAGCAGCGTCGTACTGCCGCTGGGAGACTGGGCCACGGTGCTGGACTTCTTGGCACACCGCTTTCCCGGCGTACCGCACGCGCAGTGGTTGGAGCGCATGACCAACGGCGACGTGGTTGATGCCAGCGGCCAGCCTGTGCCACCGTCCGCGCCCTACACCCCACACAGCCAGCTCTACTACTATCGGGCGCTCGACGTCGAGCCGCGCATTCCGTTTGACGAAGTGCTGCTCTGGCAAGACGACCATCTGCTGGTGGTCGACAAACCCCACTTTTTGCCGGTGATGCCCTCCGGCAAGTACCTGCAAGAAACCGTGCTGGTTCGCCTGAAAAATCGGTTGGGTTTGGCCGACTTGGTACCCATCCACCGCATCGACCGCGACACGGCGGGCTTGGTGCTGTTCTCCGTGAATCCTGCCACGCGCGATGCTTACCACGCGCTGTTTCGCGAGCGCAAAGTGGACAAAACCTATGAGTGCATTGCCCCCTGGGATTCGGCCTTGCCCTGGCCCCTACAGCGCGAGAGCCGCATTGCGGTGGCCGAGCACTTCATGCAGCAAACCGAGGTGCCGGGCAAGGCCAATGCGTTGACCCACATTACGCCAATCGAAGTGCATGGCGAGTTAGCGCGCTACGCACTGAAACCCGTCACAGGCCAGCGCCACCAGCTGCGGGTACACATGGCCGCCCTGGGCCTGCCTATCGTGAATGACGGCATCTACCCGGTGTTAACTCCCGAGGGCGCGGACTACACGCGCCCATTGCAGTTGCTGGCCCACAGCATTGCGTTCACCGACCCTGTAACGGGTGCGCCCCGCCAGTTCACCAGTCAGCGCACGCTGCAGGCGCTCACCGGCTAAACGGCGCAGCCAACGGTTCCCCCACAAACACCCCCTGCCCCGGCCACGCCACACTGCGCCAATAGGCCTCGATCGCAGTAGCACCCTGCACATAGTTGAGCAGCAACACCTGGGGGTGTGGAAACTTCTGCAAATGGTTGCAGGGCTCACTCACCGTGCCGTAGCTGGCTGTGGCCCCGGCCTCCAGCCACTCCAGCACACTCATCTGCCCCGAGCCATCCAGCAGTTGCCCGCCAAATGAGGTGAGGTGATCCGCCAGCGCGCCGGGCAACCATTGTTTGGGGCTGATGGCGTTTTCACGCGTAACGCCGGTCTCGTAAATGATGACCCGCTTCAACGGCATGGTGTCGGCTCCTTGCCGCCGCACCACGCTCACGCCCAGCCGCCCCAAGGGCCCGGGTGGGGGGAACAGCGGCGCACGCACATTGCGGGCCGCGTCCGTGGTGTTGACAAACACCGCCTGTGCAGGGGGTCCACCCAGCTTGCCCAGAGTGCCGTCCGCTGCAATGCCCCGGTCGATCAGCGCGTGCGCACTCTCCACCGAGCGCGACGCAATCAACATCGAAGGCCGCATCCCCAGGTCAGTAAACGGCCGTGGCGTGGCGCTATTGAAGTAGCGCGAGGGTTTGCTGATGGCACAGCTGTTTCGGCAGGCCTCGGGCTCGAGACCCAGCGTGATAGCCGAGGTAATGGCGTTGCAGGCCACGGCATAGGGCTGCGTCCAGGCCAGCGCCAGTGCCTGTACCTGCGGGCCCATGAACTGCTGTATTTGCGCATACAGCGCACCAAACTCGGCCACATTGAGGCTGTTGCGCACCGGCAGCTCCACGCGCAACACCTGCGCCTCGGGAATGCCGCGCCGCTGCAGGTAGTACTCGCCCACGGCCACCGAATACGGGTCGGCGGTGTTGATAACAACCCCCAGGTCAGCGGCGGTGAGTCGCCCGGCCAATCGGGGCACCGAAATCCGTGGCGCGGATGGCATGCCGGGGATGGGTTTGACGCTCGGCGAGGTGCTTCGGGCGGTGTATTGCGCGATGCTGGGCGAGGTCGTCAGCGCCAATGCCAAAGTGGCCAAGACAAGCTGGGGGACAATACGGGTTGCGATGCGTGAGAGGGTCATTCGGACCATGATAGCGCGACCATTTTTACTATTTTGACTACTGCACACCCCGACGCCCCCGCGCTTGCCGCTTTGTCTTTGGCAACCTTTGAAAACATCGTTGGCAGCACCACCGGCTTTCGCGCCCGCCCCGGCCAGCACGCCATGGCCGCCTGCGTGGCCGACACGCTGGCCCGCGCCGACCTGGGCGAGCACCCTACACCCACCAAGGCCATTGCCGTCATTCAGGCGGGCACCGGTGTGGGCAAGAGTGCGGCCTATGCCAGCAC
>JBEEJM010000036.1:0-3660 GCA_041169205.1 Pseudomonadota bacterium
GGCCAGCCCCGCAAGGCCACCAATGCTAGGCCCAGCGACACCGCCACAGCGCACAAGATCACAATCGCCACCCGCACTTGGCGGACACCGAGCCAACCTTTGGCGGTGGCACGTGGCAGGCCAACGCGGGTGCCGAAAACCTCGGCGCCGCGCTGGGTGTAACCCACGTCGTTTTGCAAGTTGGTAATGAGCTGCATGAGCAGCGCCGCCACCAGGGCCAAGACGGCACTGAGCAGGTCAATCGCACCCACGCGCTGGTAGCCCATGGCGGCACCTACCAACACCGGGCTAATCGCAATCAGCAGGCTGCGCGGGCGTATGGCCACCATCCAGGCGGCAAAGGAGTTGGGCAGCACGTTCATCGCAAGCGCCACACCCGCAGCGCGCAGGCTAACGCCAATACGCTGGTCAGCGCCGTGGCCCAGAACACACTGGCCAGTCCAAATTGTTCGCTGAGTTGCCCGCCTAGTAAAGCGCCGATCACACCCGGAATGCCATACCCAATGACCGAATACAGCGCTTGCCCACGCCCGCGCAACCGCCCCGGGAAATGGTGCGACAGCAAGGCAATGCAGGCACTGTGGTGGGCCGCAAAGGTGAGCGCGTGGGTGGCCTGCGCCACGACCAGCACCCACACCACCGACGCGGCCGCCGCGGTGACCGACATGCGCACGGCCATCACCCCGGCGCACAACACCAACCAGCCGCTCAAACTGAGCAGCGGTATCCAGCGGCTTTGGGTAAAGAACCAACCAATTTCCACCGTGACTGAGACCGCCCACAGCAGGCCAATCATGGTTTTGCTGTAGCCCAGAGAATCGAGGTACAGCGAGAAGAAGGTGTAGATACCCATGTGCGACAGCACATGAAAAAAGATGGAGCCAAACAGCCATTGCACTGCGGGCTGGCGCAGTGCATGGCGCATCGACGGAGCCGCCGCCTCGCGCGGATGTGCAGCCTCTTTGGCATCTGGCAACCAATAGGCACCCAGCACCACCGCAACCAGGGTCAGGCTGGCGGCCACTGGAAAGTACGCCATGCCAAAGTGTTCAAACCAGGCCCCCGCGCCCAACACCGACAGCATGAAACCCAAAGAGCCCCACAAGCGCACACGGCCGTAGCGTTTGGCATCAAAAGTGCCGCCATCGCTGACCACATGGGCCACGGCGGCTTCGGTCATCGGCATCATGCCGCTGGTCTGCGCAAACATCACCAGCAGCACCAGCGCCAGCCACCACCCGCCCCACTGAAAAAACAACCCTGCCGATGCCACCAGGGCCAACAGCCCACCAAAGCGCAGCAGCTTGACGCGCTCGCCAGTACGGTCGCTCAACGCGCCCCAGGCATACGGCGCAAACATGCGCGTGGCCGACTGCACCGCGGTGAGCAGGCTGATCACCACGATGCTGTAGCCCAGGTCTTTCAGCCACAGCGGCAAAAAAGGATTGAAGAAGCCCGCGTGGGCACAGTACGCCGCAGTGAACGCGGCGAACGGCATCAGGGGCCGCGAATTTGCAGCGGGCGAAGTGGGCACGCTGCGCACGGCGGCTTAGAAGCTGCCCGAAATACTGGCCGGAATAGGTGGCAGCGGGTGGTGCACATCGCCACACTGCGCACGGTGGCGCAGGGCGTGCTCCATCACCACCAGGGCCAGCATGGCCTCGGCAATCGGGGTGGCGCGAATGCCCACGCACGGGTCGTGGCGGCCCTTGGTCACCACCTGCATAGGCTGGCCTTGCGCGTCAATGGAGTCGCGCGGCGTGATGATCGAGCTGGTGGGCTTGATGGCAATGCTCACTTCCAGGTCTTGCCCGGTGGAGATGCCTCCCAACACGCCACCGGCGTTGTTGCTGGCAAAGCCTTGGGGCGTGAGCGAATCGCCGTGGGTGGTACCCCGCTGCGACACGCTGGCAAAGCCCGCGCCAATCTCCACGCCCTTGACGGCATTGATGCCCATCATGGCGTAGGCAATATCGGAGTCCATTTTGTCGAACAATGGTTCGCCCAGGCCCACCGGCACGTTGGACGCGCTCACGCGGATACGCGCACCACACGAGTCACCGGCTTTGCGCAAGGCGTCCATATAGTCTTCCAGCGCTTGCACATCGGCCACAGGGGCGAAGAACGGGTTGTTGGGCACGTGGTCCCACGACTCAAACGCAATGGGCAAGTCGCCCACCTGCGTCATGCAGCCGCGAAATTCGGTGCCGAATTTTTCTTTCAGCCACTTCTTGGCCACGGCACCGGCGGCCACCATGGGTGCAGTCAGGCGGGCGCTGGAGCGGCCACCGCCACGTGGGTCGCGCAGGCCGTATTTTTGGGTGTAGGTGTAATCGGCATGGCCGGGCCGGAAGGTGTCGAGGATGTTGCCGTAGTCTTTGCTGCGCTGGTCGGTGTTTTGGATCAGCAACGCTATCGGAGTGCCCGTGGTCTTGCCCTGGTACACGCCGCTCAAAATTTGTACGGCATCGGGTTCGTTGCGTTGGGTCACGTGGCGACTGGTGCCTGGGCGGCGGCGATCCAGGTCGATCTGGATATCGGCCTCGCAGAGCTCCATGCCCGGCGGGCAGCCGTCAATCACGCAGCCAATGGCTGGGCCGTGGGATTCACCAAAGTTGGTGACTGCGAATAGGGTTCCAAAGGTATTGCCGCTCATAGCGTGCAATTATCCCCGATGGCCAGCCGTGGCAACACACGCCTACAGCAGCGCCCGCAACTCACGGGCCGCGTCTTGCAACACGGGCAGCAACTGGCTTTGCATAGCCTGCAGTGTCATGCGGTGCGGGGCCACCACCACATTTAATGCGGCCACCGTCTGGCCCTGCAAATTGCGCAGCGGCACCGAGAGGGCCTGCACGCCCAACTCGTGCTCTTCGCTGGCCATGCAAAAGTCTTGTGTTCGAGCCTCTTCCACCAGCACCTTGAGGGCTTTGGCGTCGGTCACGGTGTAGGCCGTCAGGCGTGGCAGCGCATGGGCTTTGAGCCATTGGGTGAGCTCGGCCTTGGGTTTGGCCGCGAGCAAAACCCGCCCGGTGGACGTGGCGTGCGCAGGCAAGCGCGCACCCAGGTGCAGCCCGTAGGCCAGCACCTGCGCCGAGCCCACGGCCGAGCTGCGCAGGTCGTTGCCACTGCGGGCCACGATCACCACCTCATGCCCGTCCATCACCACGGCAGAAAACGACTCCTGCGTCTGAATCGCCAGGCGGTTCAAGGTGGGTTGCAGCACGCGCGGCAAGCGTGCGCTGGACAAATAGGTACCCGAAAAACGCAGCACCTTGCTGGACAGCCAAAAATAGCTGCCATCGGTTTCCAAATACCCCAGGTACGCCAAGGTGAGCAAATGGCGACGGGCCGCTGCACGGGTAATGCCTGCGCGCTGTGCCGCCAGCGTGGCGTTGAGCCGCTGGCGCTCAGTGTCAAAACTCTCCAGCACGGCCATGCCTTTGGCCATGCCGGCAATCAAGTCTGCGTGGGCAATCTCAGGTTTCATAGTTTGAAGGTTTTATCAATTGCGCGGTGATCGCACAACAATGCCGATGATCGCACAAACTTGTACACCAAAGACTGGCAACAACGCGCGCTGTAGCCTAAGCTTGCGCCACCAATTCAAACCAAGGCAAGTTCTATGAAAACCAGCGTCTGCATCATCGGCGGCGGCCC
>JBEEJM010000037.1:0-9919 GCA_041169205.1 Pseudomonadota bacterium
TCGTGGTAGGAGCCGAACGTCAGCGTGACTTTCACGTCAACCACCGGGTAGCCGGCGAGAACGCCGTTGGGCAGCGAATCTTCCACGCCCTTGCGAACCGCTGGAATGAATTCCTTCGGCACCACGCCGCCCTTGGTGGCGTCGACGAACTCGAATCCCTTGCCCGGCTCTTGCGGCTCGATCTTCAGCACCACGTGGCCGTACTGGCCCTTGCCGCCCGACTGGCGCACGAACTTGCCTTCGGCATCTTCGATGGTCTTGCGGATGGTTTCGCGGTAGGCAACCTGGGGCTTGCCCACGTTGGCTTCCACGCCGAATTCGCGCTTCATGCGGTCGACAATAATTTCCAAGTGCAACTCGCCCATACCGGCGATCAGCGTCTGACCAGACTCTTCGTCGGTCTTGACACGGAAAGACGGGTCTTCCTGCGCCAAACGCTGCAAAGCGATACCCATTTTTTCCTGGTCCGCTTTGGTCTTTGGCTCTACGGCCTGGGTAATCACCGGCTCAGGGAAAATCATGCGCTCGAGCATCACGATGGCCGATGGATCGCACAGTGTTTCGCCAGTCGTCACGTCTTTGAGACCGATACAGGCAGCGATGTCGCCAGCCACAATTTCGCTGACTTCTTCGCGCTTGTTCGCGTGCATTTGCACGATACGACCAATACGCTCTTTCTTGCCGCGAATCGGGTTGTAAACAGTGTCGCCCTTTTGCAGAACGCCGGAGTAAACACGCACAAATGTCAGTTGACCCACAAACGGATCCGTCATCAATTTGAATGCCAAAGCAGAGAATTTTTCGGTGTCGCTAGCCTGACGAACCACAGGGGCTTCGTCTTCGTCCATACCATTGACAGGAGGAATGTCGACGGGAGACGGCATGAATTCAATCACGGCATCCAGCATCCGCTGCACGCCCTTGTTCTTGAAGGCGGAGCCACAGTACATCGGCTGGATTTCGCTAGCGATAGTGCGCTTGCGAATACCAAACTTGACTTCCTCTTCCGTCAAATCACCTTCTTCAAGGTATTTGTTCATGAGTTCTTCATTGGCTTCGGCAGCGGCTTCAACCATCTTTTCACGCCACTCTTTGGCCAACTCCAACAGCTCAGCAGGAATTTCTTTGTAGTCGAACAACATGCCTTGCGAGGCCTCATCCCAGATGATGGCTTTCATCTTCAGCAAGTCGACCACGCCAGTGAAGTTCTCTTCTGCCCCGATTGGGATCACCATAGGAACAGGGCTGGCCTTCAGGCGCAGCTTCATCTGCTCCACGACCTTGAAGAAGTTGGCACCCGTACGGTCCATCTTGTTCACAAAGGCCAAGCGAGGCACTTTGTACTTATTAGCCTGACGCCACACGGTTTCAGATTGGGGCTGCACGCCGCCCACAGCGCAATACACCATGCAAGCACCGTCCAGCACGCGCATAGAACGCTCAACTTCAATAGTGAAGTCAACGTGTCCAGGGGTGTCAATAATATTAATGCGGTGTTCAGGCAAGGACTTGTCCATACCCTTCCAAAAGCAAGTTGTCGCAGCAGACGTAATCGTGATGCCACGCTCTTGCTCTTGCTCCATCCAGTCCATGGTGGCCGCGCCGTCGTGCACTTCACCAATTTTGTGGTTCACGCCAGTATAAAAAAGTACGCGCTCGGTAGTCGTAGTTTTACCGGCGTCAATGTGAGCCGAAATACCGATATTGCGGTAGCGCTCAATGGGAGTATGGCGAGCCATGATGGATCCTTGGTTGATCTGTAAATTTCAAACTGCGACGCCGCAGAGGCTTGTGACCCCAGCGGCGTAGCGAGCAATGTTTAGGCTAGGCGCATGGGCGCTGACAGTGCTATTAGCACGGCAAGCCCATGCAACAACGCATAAACAATGCGCAGTAGCCGCTCCTTAGAAGCGGAAGTGGGAGAAGGCCTTGTTAGCCTCTGCCATGCGGTGAACTTCGTCACGCTTTTTCATGGCACCGCCACGGCCTTCTGTAGCCTCCAGCAGTTCGTTAGCTAGGCGCTGGGCCATGGACTTTTCGCCACGCTTGCGGGCGGCTTCCTTGATCCAACGCATGGACAGAGCCAGGCGACGGACAGGACGCACTTCAACAGGCACCTGGTAGTTTGCACCACCGACACGGCGGGACTTCACTTCCACCATGGGCTTGACGTTGTTGATAGCAACAGTAAACGCCTCGACCGGGTCTTTATCAGGATGCTTTTTCTCAATCAGTTCCAGGGCACCATAAATGATGCGCTCTGCAACGGCTTTCTTGCCGCCTTCCATGATCACGTTCATGAATTTGGACAGCTCTACATTGCCGAACTTAGGATCCGGCAGGATTTCACGTTTAGGGACTTCGCGACGACGTGGCATTTTTTCACCTCTTTGCTTCAGTTGGCACCTTTGCAGGCACCGCGAGAGTTAATCAATAAGACTCTCACTTACTCGACCCGAACAGTGGGTCACTTCGTTCATCAACCGCGCCACGCGGAAAACAAACACCTGTTATTTTTCGATTCCAGTGCTTTGCAGCCTAGGACTCCGGTCAATTTACTTGGCCTTTGGCTTTTTAGCGCCGTACTTGGAGCGCGACTGCTTGCGGTCTTTCACGCCTTGCAAATCGAGCGAACCACGGACGATGTGGTAACGCACACCGGGCAAGTCCTTGACACGACCGCCACGAACCAGCACCACGCTGTGTTCCTGCAAGTTGTGGCCTTCACCGCCAATGTAAGAGATCACCTCAAAACCGTTGGTCAAGCGCACTTTGGCAACTTTACGCAGAGCGGAGTTAGGTTTTTTAGGCGTTGTGGTGTACACACGGGTGCACACACCGCGACGCTGCGGAGAGTTCTGCATAGCAGGGCTCTTCGACTTGATGGTCTCGACCTCACGGCCTTGACGCACGAGCTGGTTAATGGTTGGCATTAATAAAACGTCCCTAAACGTTTGACAACAATTGTTTCACCAATTGTTTGGATATTACGAAAACGTGAATCCCTTCGGAATTTCCGAAAAGCCTTCTACTGTATCAGATCAAGGGTTTCCCCGCAAGCTTGTGCGGCGATTAGCGGATCCACAGACGCATGGCATCCCAAGCGCGACCCAAAATGCCAGCCTGCTCGACACCATCAAGGGCCACAAGCGGCACATCGACCACGATTTGTTCGCCTGAAGTGACACGCAATGTGCCAAGAGCCTGGCCTTTGGCAAAGGGCGCGATGAGGGGATCGTTCCGTACCACCTGGGTTTTCAGTTTGCCCGCAGTACCCGCCGGCACTGCCACGACGATAGCTTGAACACGCCCCAGTTTGACGGAGGATGCCGCGCCTTTCCAGACATTGGGAGTTGCCACGGCCTGGCCTGCGTCAAACAGCTTGACGGGCTCAAACGCGGTGTATCCCCAATTCAGCAACTTTTGGGATTCATTGGCCCGGGCGTTTTCACTGTCCGCGCCCAAAATGATCGAGAGCAGTCGACGGCTGCCAGTCGCTGCCGGCGTTCCAGCGACCGCACCAGGTGCACCCAATCCGGGGAATTCGCGTTTCGCAGTTGCCACCATGCAGTAGCCGGCAGCATCGGTGTGGCCCGTTTTCAAGCCATCGACGGTCGGGTCGCGAAACAGCAGGAGGTTGCGATTGCTGTCATTTGCAGCGGGCGTACCGGGGTAGCGGTACTTTTTGATGGCATAAAAACCGACATAGTCGGGGAAATCGGCCATGAGCCTTGTCGCCAAAATGCTCAAATCGCGCGCCGTGGTGGTGTGGCCCGCTTCGGTCAGTCCCTCGGGGTTTTTGTAGCCGGTGGATTTCATGCCCAAAGCCTTGGCTTGGTCATTCATCATTTGTACGAAACGCTCGGCCGTGCCACCCACGCCTTCTGCCAGCGCCATGGTGGCGTCGTTGCCACTTTGCACAATCATGCCCTTGATCAGGTCCTCTACGGGCACCTGCATCTTCGGATCGATAAACATGCGAGAGCCTGGCATCTTCCAGGCACGCTCGCTCACAGGCAAAGCTTGTTTCAGATCGAGTTTTTTGGAGCGCAGCGCGTCGAACACCAAATAGGCAGACATCAGCTTGGTCAAAGAAGCCGGTTCCAGCGGTGCGTCGATATCCTTGGCCGCCAAAATTTGGTTGGCCGTCACGTCCAACAATAAATAGGAGCGCGCGGCAATTTCCGGGGGCTGCGGCGTCTGCGCGGCGACGGCAAAGCTCAGGATAAACAAAAGGCCTGCAAAAAATGATTTCATGAAATAGGGAGAGATGGGAAAGTAAAACTAAGCGAGAGGCGCGCTCAAGTGGCGCACCACGAGTCCGCGCAAAAGCGGCAATTGTCCATGAAAGAAATGTTCGCCTCCGGGGACCACGGTTACCGGCAGGCTCTGCGGACGGGCCCAGGCCATCACATCGGCCAACGGAACCGTCTCGTCGAGCTCGCCATGCACCACCAGCGTACGCTCATGCAACTCCGGTGCAATGTCTGCCACCTGAAAACGAGAGGCCGCTGTACCGACCAGCACCACCTTCTCGGGTATGCGCGTGGGCAACAACGCTTGCACCGCGTGACTGGTTACAAACGATCCGAATGAAAAACCCGCCAAGGCCAGTGAACCCTCTGGAGCGAAGTGTGCAACTACTGACAAAAAATCCAGCAATTCACCGCGTCCTTCGTCATACGTGCCTTGGCTTTTGCCAATGCCACGGAAATTAAACCGCACGGCCCGCCAACCGCAAGTGACAAAAGCGCGTGCCAGCGTCTGCACGACCTTGTTGTCCATGGTGCCGCCAAATAGCGGATGGGGATGGGCGATCACCGCCGTACCCCGGTGAGAAATTCGTGGCAGGTCCGATGCCGGCTCATCCACCAAGACCTCCAGCAAGCCTGCGGTGCCGTCAATGGTTGTACGTTGGGTGTGAGAATTCATGGTAGGTCTCAGCGGCCCACGTCCGCGGGCGTCAGCAAGCGATCCACGACTTTGCCGTGTTTGAGGTGCGACTCCACAATTTCGTCAATGTCGTGCAGATCGACGTAGGAGTACCAAACTGCCTCTGGGTAGACCACGACAATCGGCCCGCCTGCACAACGGTCTAGGCAACCCGCCTTGTTAACGCGCACTTTGCCTGGCCCCGACAACCCCGCCGCCTTGACCAACCCCTTGCAGCGGTCAAACGCCTCTTGCGCCTGGAATTGGGCACAGCAGGCCTCACCATTTTTGCGTTCGTTGAGACAGAAAAAAATGTGGCGCTCGTAATACGAGGTTTTCGGTGCGGTGGTGTCGGTCATGCCGTGATTTTAGGTTTTTGGGTCGCGCTGCCCGATCTGGGTCAGCACGTACAGCAAAGTGGCATAAGGCCAGAGCCAGCCCAACCACTGCGCCAGGCCATGGAAACGGATGAATTGCCCCTGCTCCCAGGCCTGCAGGGTTTGCGCGAAGTAGGCACCCTCGGGCGCTTGATTCAGCACGCTTAAATAGACGCCCAAGGCCAACAACGCCAATGCAGCACTGACCCGCCACGACGCCAAGGTGGCCAGAATGGCCAACACCACCGCCCCGGCAATGCCCCACTGCGTTGGCAGGTCCAACCAGGCCCACGCATGCAGTGGGCCCCAACTCAGCGCCGCAGACAGTGCGGTCACCAGCACCCCGATACCAATGCACACCGGCACAAACACCACGCGCCGCCACGGTGGGCGAATAACGCAAAACCCCAGCAAACAGGGGATCAGCAGCCCCAACAGCACACAGGCCAGCTCGGCACTGGGCACCAACGGCTGCAGCTCAATATCGCGCACCGGCATCCAGTCCAGAAACGGCGTGTCGGCTAGCCGGTCCGCGAGGTCTGTTTCAATCCGTTCAAACACCTGCCCCAACCCAAAAGGCACGGCAGCGGGAAACAGCAGCGCCATGGGCCAGGTTGCCAGCAGCACCAACCCACCCCGGGCGTGTGGCACAAACCAACGCGCCCGAAAACGGCTCCACCGGTCGATGGCACCCAGGCGCTCCAGGACGACCGTCATCCCAGCACCCAGCGCTGCACCGGCGGAATTGAGCAACCAGTCCTCGCGTGAAGGCACGCGCACCGGCAAATAGCTTTGCAGCGTCTCCATCGCCAGCGACAGCACCGAGCCGAACAGAATCGATAACCAGAAAGCATGGCGACTGCGCCCGGAGCGCAAGGCGCTGAGCGCCAGCATGCTGCCCAAGGGCAAATAGCCGACGATGTTGATGGCCACGTCAAAGCGCGTCCAGTACCGCGGGAAAGGTGCCGCTAAAAATGCCAAAGGAAGGATGTCCTGGTCACGCCAATCGGCAAACGGGTACAGACTGGCATACACAACCAGCACCGCATACATCAGCGCCAGGGGCGAGGCTGCGGTCTTGTGCATGTGTCCGCGATTAAAAGGGTTTCACGACGACCAAAATGACCGCCACCACCAGCAACAGCACCGGAATTTCGTTGAACCAACGAAACCACACATGGCTGCGATGGACAGCATCAGCTTCAAACTTGCGTAGTAGCCTGCCGCAGGCATGGTGGTAGCCCAACACCAACACGACGACCGCCAGCTTGGCGTGCATCCAGCCGTTGCCCGGCCCCCGGCCAATACCGTAGCCGAGCCACAGCCACAGTCCCAATGCAACCGCCGGAACGGCCAGCAGAGTGGTGAAACGCATCAGCTTGCGCGCCATCCGCAGCAAGCGCGCGCGCTCTGCCACGGAACCTGGCGACACCATGGCTAGATTGACAAAAATACGTGGCAGATAAAACAAACCAGCGAACCAGCTGGCGACGAAGACGATGTGGAAAGATTTGACCCAGAGCATGGCCAAGTGTAGCCCCCACGGGTGCTAATTTGCCTTGGGGCGGCCCGACGGCACATTGTGCAGCGCGGCACTGCTATGCAGCAGGCAAAAAAAACCCCAGCACAGGGCTGGGGTGGTAAGCCTATTTGCTGTCACACATCAAGGCCCCGCTCAGGGAGGAAAAGCGGGGGATAGCAAGCTACCCAGGTCCGAATATAGCAACATTTGTCTATCGTCGCAACGAAATGTGCATTGATTTCACACGCTTTACACAAATTCACCCACCCGAATACGGCATTGCTGCCATTGCACGGCCCCAGAATCAGGCACAATTTTCCCCATGACCCAAACACCGTTTGCCCCCTTCCCCGCCGGCCGCCCACGCCGTCTGCGCCGCGACACATTCACCCGCAACCTCGTACGTGAGCACACGCTTACTTCGCATGATTTGATTTACCCGGTGTTTGTGGTCGAAGGCCATGGCCAGCGCGTGCCGATTGCCTCCATGCCGGGCGTGGAGCGCCTGAGCCTGGACCTGCTGCTGCCGGTCGCCGAAGAGTGTGTGCGGCTGGAGATCCCGGTCATGGCACTGTTCCCCGTGATTGACCAGTCGCTCAAGACCTACGACGGCAAAGAGGCGCTCAACCCTGACGGTCTGGTGCCCCGCGTGGTGCGTGCCCTCAAACAAGAGTTTCCTGGCCTGGGCGTGATGACCGACGTGGCGCTGGACCCGTTCACCAGCCACGGCCAAGATGGTCTGCCGGATACACGCCCTGAGAACGAGGGTTACATCCTCAACGACGAGACCGTGGCCATGCTGGTTCAGCAAGCGCTCACCCAGGCCCGCGCCGGGGTCGACATCGTCGCCCCCAGCGACATGATGGATGGCCGCATCGGTGCCATCCGCGCCGCACTGGAAGCCGAAAACCTGATACACACCCGCATCATGGCCTACAGCGCCAAGTACGCCAGCGCTTTCTACGGCCCCTTCCGCGACGCGGTAGGCTCGGCCAGCAACCTGGGCAAGAGCAACAAAAAGGTCTACCAGATGGACCCCGCCAACACCGACGAGGCCCTGCGCGAAGTGGCGATGGACATTGCCGAAGGTGCTGACATGGTGATGGTCAAACCAGGCATGCCCTACCTGGATGTGGTGCGCCGCGTGAAAGACGAATTCAAAGTGCCCACCTTTGCCTACCAGGTGAGTGGCGAATACGCCATGCTCAAAGCCGCCGCGCAAAACGGCTGGCTCGACCACGATGCGGTGATGATGGAAAGCCTGCTGGCTTTCAAGCGCGCCGGGGCCGATGGCGTACTGACTTACTTTGCCATTGAGGCCGCCAGATTGCTACAAAAATAATAGCTATTCACGCAATATCTGCGGGGACTAACGGGGCATTTCATGCGTATTTTTAATATTCAAGGCAGTGGCGTTGCCGAGAGTGCAGACCTTGACGCGCTCAGCGCAGCAGGCATGCCTGCACAAGGCTACCTCTGGGTGTCCTGCGCACGCGAAGAGTTTGAGGAACAACAGGTACCAGTGCAAGCCATGTTGCAGGCCCTGTGCGGGGTACAACTGCTGGATCTGCACATTTCAGACCTGCTGAACCAGCAACTGCCCTCCCACTACGACTACACCTCGCAGTACGACGTGCTGGTGTTTCGTCGACTGGCGGCAGGGGCGTCCGCGACACCAGCAACCCCTACGCCGCCCAAAGGCGGGCCACCCATCTTGCGGCGCATTGACACCAGCCCCGTGGGCTTTGCGGTGTTTGACCGGGTGTTGCTCACGGTGCATCCCACCGACTGCGCCGCCCGCGAGGCCTATGCGGCCAAACTCTTGCAGGCGGCCAGTGCCGAGTCGCACGCCGCCGGGGCCCGCTTGCCTACCAGCCCGGCCGACCTGATGCTGCGTATCGTCAACCAGATGGTGGACGGCTACCTGGCCTTGCGACGCGAACTCACGCACCAGCTGGACCACTGGCAAGCCGAGTTGATCAACCCGAAAACGCGGTTCAACAACTGGGCCAGTCTGCTGGATGCGCGGCTGACGCTGCACACGCTGGACGAAATCTGCGAAGAACAGCGCTCCTGTATTCAGGACTGGATTGAGGCCGTCAAAACTTGGCCCGATGCCGTCACCCTCGCCGACCAGCGTGAGCGTGAACTGCTGCAGGTGCGCAGCCGCGATGTGCTGGAGCACATCGAACGCGTGGTCCACCACGTGCGCAGGCTGGAGCAAAGTGCCGAGACGGCGGTGCAGATTCATTTCAGCGCGCAAAGCCACCGCACCAACGACATCATGCGCACGCTCACGGCACTGACCGCCATCTTTTTGCCGCTCAATTTGATCGCAGGCATTTTCGGCATGAACTTCGAGTTCATCCCGTTCCTGCACATCCACAGCGGCTTCTGGTGGGCCATGGGCAGCATGGCGACAATTGCCGGCGCTTTAGGCCTGCTGTTCTGGCGCAAACGCTACATCGCGCGCACCGAGCACTAGGCCCCAGCCCCTGGGTTTAACCCAAGTATTGCGCCAAAAATGCCAGCGTTCGTGCCCGCGCCAGTGCCGCAGCGCTAGCGTCAAAAGCGCCTCGGTGGTCACAGTTAAACCCGTGCTGCGCCGGGTAAATCGCCACTTCTACCGCTGGATGTGCCACTGCAAAGGCCCGCACACCCTCCACCGGAATGGCATGGTCCCGCTCGCCAAAGTGCGCCAGCACCGGGCATTGCGGCATGCGCGCCGCCTCCGCAGGCTGGGTCATTCCGCCACCGTAGTAGGGCACCGCCGCGCTGATACCCGACAGCAGCGCAGCCGCACGCCAAGTGAGCAAGCCACCCCAGCAATAGCCCAGCACCCCAACCTTGCCTGCCTGTGCCGCAAACGCAATGGCAGCCTCGATATCGGGTAACACACCGGGCGCTGCCAGCCCCTCGACGGCCGCTTTCAAAGCCGCTCCGACGCTCACGTCTTCGGGCGTATAGCCCAGCTCTACCTCTGCTTTCACGCGATGAAACGTGGCAGGAGCCACAACCAGGTAACCATCGGCCGCATAGCCGTCGGCCACAGCGCGAATATGGCTATTCACACCAAAAATTTCTTGCA
>JBEEJM010000038.1:0-6553 GCA_041169205.1 Pseudomonadota bacterium
ATGCAGGTGACGGTGTCACCGCCCACCCACACCTGGCCCGTGTCGTCGGTGGTGATGTAGACCCGCCCGTCGCACCCGATACAGGTGCCTTGCGTTGCCACGTAGTCGCGCGGTGCATGCCCATCTGCGATCAGCCACTGCGCCACGCTGGCATTGAAGCTGCCTGTGACCCGGTCTTCGGTCACCTGGTTTTCACTGGTGAAGAAAAAACGCAGCTCGGCGTCGGAGGTCGTGGCTGCTGTTGTTGCATCCGCTGCCTGCGAGCCAAAGGCGCGCGCCTCGCGGTTCGAGCGAACAATGAGCGCCGGTGCTGGCGCATCGGACTCCAACGCCACCACGCCAATGCCCGTGACCGCCAGCTCAGGCATCAGACTTTGCAGTGCGGCGAAATCGGGTTGCATCTCCAGTACCGTCTGCGTGGTGTCCACCAGAACACCAAAATGCTTGGGGCCATTGGTCAGATACTGCATGGCGAGAATATGGGTCTTGGGCAGCCGCAGCGCAGCAGCAACCCGGGTCGCTACTTCGCGCGTCGGGTCATAGCGCTGCAAGCGCGGGGCGGCAAAAGCCAGCCGCTTGCCATTGCGCCGGACGCGCACCAACCCCACTTTGCATTGCTGAATGATTTCGTCGCTGCCACTGGGCGCGCCCGCATGCTCCAGCCACGCGTGGCAACTGCCTAATGTGGGATGGCCGGCAAAGGGCATTTCATAGGCCGGGGAGAAGATGCGCACCTGGTAGTGGGCGCCCTGCGCCGCGGCGTCTGGCGTAGGCGGCAGCAGAAAGGTGGTTTCGCTCAGGTTGGTCCAGCGGGCAAAACCCTGCATGTCGGCATCGGACAGGCCGGTGCCATCCAGCACCACGGCCAGCGGATTGCCGAGGTAGGGCTGGTCGGTGAAAACATCGACTTGCTTGAAAGAGCGGCTATACACGGCGTTGCTCTGCAATGGCCGTCGCCAGCGCCGCCACACCGCGGTGGATTTCTTCCACGCTGGGTGTCACAAACGACAGGCGCATGGTGCGCGGGTCGCCGTGGTCGGCGTAAAACGGTGCGCCGGGCACAAAGGCCACGCCCTTGTCCACCGCGTGGGGCAGCAGATCGACCGCGTTCATGCCCACTGGCAGGCGTGCCCACAGGAACATGCCTCCGGCGGGTGTGTTCCAGGTGAGTGACTGGTCCGGCTGCGTGGCCGCATCAGGAAAGTGCTGCGCCAGGGCTTGCAACATGGCGTCGCGCTGCGACTTGTAGAGCGCGCGGATGGTGGGCACATGGCGGTCCAGAAAACCGTCTTGCATCACTTCAAAAATCAGACGCTGGTTAAAGCCGGGGCTGTGCAGGTCAGCCGCCTGCTTGGCCTGCAGCAGCTTGGGGTAGACCGCGTTCGGTGCGACGAGAAAGCCCATGCGCAGACCGGGTGCCAGCACCTTGGAGAACGAGCCCAGGTAGATGCCACCTTCGGGGTTGCGTGCCGTCAGCGGGGCTGGGGGCGCTTGGTCAAACCACAGGTCACCATAGGGGTTGTCTTCCATGATCGGCAGGCCGGTGCGAATGGCCTCAGCGCTGAGTGCGGCGCGGCGTGCCTCGTTCATGCTGCGCCCGGTGGGGTTCTGAAAGTTGGGCAGCACATACAGCAAGCGTGCGTCTTGGGACTTGGACGCCAGGTCGGCAATGTCCACCCCATCTGCATCGTTGTCCACGCTCACCACGTTGGGCTCCATGGGCGTGAAGGCCATCACCGCGCCCAGGTAGGTGGGCGACTCCACCAGCACCTTGCTGCCCGCGTCGATCAGAATTTTGGCGACCAGGTCCAGGCCCTGCTGCGAGCCGGTGGTGATCAGCACCTGCGCCGGGTCGACTTTCCAGGGTACCCCTGCTGCTGCACTTTGGGCACCGAGTTGCTGGGCCACCAATTCACGCAGCGGGCCGTAGCCTTCGCTGGCGGCGTACTGCAGCGCACCGGCGGGATCGTCCTTCAACACCTTGGCGCAGGCGGCTTCAAACTCGGCCACCGGGAATGTCTTGCTGGAAGGCAGCCCCCCCGCAAAGCTGATGATGCCGGGCTTCTCGGTGACCTTGAGAATTTCGCGGATCACCGAGGGGTTCATTTTTGCGGCGCGTGCGGCCAGGGTCCAGTGGGTCATGGGGCTTTCTCTTCAGAGGGGGGGGCGTGTTGGGTCAGCCCACTAGCATAGGGTAGAGCGACGCCACCAACGCCAATGCCATGGTGATGTTGAAAATGCGGGAGAGCAAGGGGTCTTGCAAATAGGTGCGCATGGCCCTGCCAAAACTGGCCCAAGCGCCCACGCAGGGCACGTTGATCAGTGCGAACCAGGCTGCCACCAACAGCACATGCCAAGACTGGGCGTTTTCGGGCAAGTAAGTCGTCATGGCCGTCATGGCCATGACCCAGGCTTTGGGGTTGACCCACTGAAATGCAGCCGCAGCCCAAAAGCCCATGGGCCGGGCAGTGTCGGTCGTGGCGGCACTGGGCGGTGGAGCGGTTGCCAACTGGTAGGCCAGCCACAGCAGGTAGGCCGAGCCGACATACCGCAGGATGTCCAACACGATGGGGTAATCGTGCAGCACCGCGTGCAGGCCCAAGCCCACAACGACGAGCATGAAACCGAACCCCAGGCTGATGCCCGCCAGATGCGGTAAAGAGCGACGCAGGCCGAAGCGCACACCCGACGCCAACATCATGGTGTTGTTGGGCCCCGGGGTGATGGAGCTCACGACTGCAAACAGTGTGAGGGCCAAAATCAGATTGCTATTGAGGCTGCTATTCATGGGGTGGCTTTTTGTCTGGCCCTTCATAGGCCCGCTCGACCAGGGCCACGCGCACGGCATAGTGTTCATACCACCGGGCTTTGCCGGTCTCTTGAGCCACGCGGTGCTCGGCATTGGCGCGCCAGTGGGCAATCGCCTCCAGGCTGGTCCAGTACGCTACGGTGATGCCAAAGCCATCAGGCCCGCGCGTACTTTCCTCGCCCAGAAAACCGGGCTGGTGCTGGGCCAGCTCCACCATGCGCGCGGCCATGTGGGCGTAGCCTTCGTCGCCGGGTGTGCGCAGGCTGGAAAAAATCACCGCGTAGTAGGGCGGCGTGGGCAGGGAGGCAAAGGCCGTGGTGGTTGTCGTGGTCATGGGTGTTGCGCTGTTGCGGACTCCGTCAGGTTGGGCTGGATGTGGGCGAGCGCGCGCGCGATGTAAGCGTCTTTTTCGCCCACGGGGGCGAAATAGTGCAGCACCTCCCGGGCCTGCTCTAGCCCCTTGAGCCGCGCAATCAGCCATGCAGAAATGTACTGGGCGGACAGGCAGCCGCCCGCAGTGGCGATATTGCCGCGTGCAAAAAATGCCTGGTTCACCACATTCACCCCGGCCGCTTGCACCCAGGGTTTGCTGGTGAGGTCGGTGCATGCAGGGATCTGGCCGGTGAGGCCCAGCTTGGCCAGTAAAAAAGTGCCGGAACATTGCGCAGCGATGAGCTGCCGTGCGGGGTCGAGCTTTAGTTGCGCTAGCAAGGAGGCGTCGTTGGCCACTTCACGGGTTTTCATGCCACTGCCAATCAGCACGGCGTCTGCATTGCTGGCTTCGTTCAAACCGATATGTGCGTCAATGGTGAGCCCGTTCATGGAGGTGACGCGGGCCGTGGGGCTGGCAATGCTGACACGCCACTGCGTATCGCCCAGCAGGCTTAGGCGGCTGAGCATGCCGTAGGCAATCAGCGAGTCGAGCTCGTTGAAGCCGTCAAAAGTCAAAATAGCGATGTGAGCGATGTGCATGGTTATTTCACTCCTGTGGGGCGCGCTGGCATGGCCAAGCGGCGGCCAATAAACACGATGGCCACTACGGCGAAGGCGAAGCCCAGGGTCACGGTTTCCAGCGGCTCGCCCAGCAGGGGCACTGCGGCAAGGATACTGAAGAACGGTTGCACCAGTTGCGTCTGGCTCACCTTGAGCGCACCGCCCAGGGCCAGCCCCCGATACCAGGCAAAGAATCCCGCCCACATGGAAAACACCCCCACATAGCCCAGTGCCAGCCAGCTGCTGGTGTGCACCGCGTGGTCGGGCCAGGTCAGCAGCGCGCCGGGCACACTTAGTGGCAGCGCCATCACGCACACCCAGCAGATCACGCGCTCTGCCCCCAAGCTGGGTGTGACTTGCGCCCCAAACACATAGCCCAGCGCCGCCGCCACCACGGCACCGAGCAGCAGCAGGTCTGCCCACTCCAGACCGAAGCCGCCGCTGTGCTGGTACGCCCGCAACAGCGCGAACGCGATCACCAGCAGGCTGCCCAGCACCGCACAAATCCAGAACGCAGCACGGGCCCGCTGGTGCAGCACCAGGGCCGCCACCACGGCGGTGGCCAGCGGCAGCAGCGCGGTGAACACGGCGGCATGGCCCGAGGTGACCTGGCGCAAGGCAAAGCCCAGCAGCAGCGGAAAGCCAATGGCATTGCCCAGCATGGCGAAGAACAGCGGTTTGCGTTGCGCCACCGTGGGGCGCGGTGCGCGTGTCAGCAGCAGAAACGCCACCGACAGGCCTCCGGCCAATGCAGCCCGCGCAAACGTGATGAACCAGGGCGAGAGTTGCGGGTCGCTGACCGAGCCGGTGGCCAGGCGCGTCATCGGCAGGGTGACCGCAAAGATGGCTACGCCCAGCAGGCCTAGCCACATGCCGAGGGTTTCGTGGGGATGGTGAGCCGTTGCGTGGGTCATAGCGTCGCCATCCAGGCCGCCGTCACCACCAGCACGCCCGCCATGGCGCGGTTGAACCAGCGCAGGCGCTGTGCAGTTGCCACGCCACTCACCACTGGTCCACTGAGCCAGTCGCGCAACAGCGAGCCCATGGCGGCGTACAGCAGGTTGCTGAAAAACCCAAAGGCCAGCATCAGCGGCAGGGTGATGGCAAAGCGCGCCAGCGCGTCTTCGCGCCCGGCCAGCCAGCCGGCCACTACGGTGAGCGCCAGCATCCAGGCTTTGATATTGAGAAACTGCAGCGCCACGCCTTGCCAGAAGGTCACGTTCAGGCGGGCCGCGTCCGCCTGTGCCAGCGCGCCGCTGCGCGCCAGTTTGGCGGCCAGCCACAGCAGGTAGGCAATGCCGGTGAACTGAATGGCGTGGTTGAGCAGCGGTACGGCGACGACCAGCGCCCCCAGGCCGCCCGCGCACAGCGAAAACAGCAGGCCCCAGCCCACCGGCACGGCCACCACAAAGCGCATGGCACGGCGCAGACCCAAGTTGGCCGCCAGTGCGGTGGACAGCGTGGTGTTGGGCCCCGGCGTGAAGCTGGTGGCGGTGGAGAGCACCAGCAGGGCGGTGAGCTCGGACAGGGACATGGCGGCGGCTTGCATGGGTTTGACTTTAGCCACAATAGCAGCACACTTGCAGTACAGTTGATGCGAACAATATCGAAACTGTATTGGCCTGGTGGCTGACACAGTGTCGCGCACCTGAAGCCATGGACGCAATTGAATACGGGAACCCCACCATGCTGATGAAAACCGCGTCGCAGACCCTGACGGAGCAACTCGCCGCCCGCTTTGCCCAGCGCATCCGCGACCGCCTGCTGGCACCCGGTGCGCGCTTGCCGTCGGTGCGCCTGTGTGCGCAGCAGCAAAGTGTGAGCCCGTCTACGGTGGTAGGGGCCTATGACCAGCTGCTAGCCCAGGGGCTGGTCGAGGCCCGCAAGAACAGAGGTTTTTATGTGCGAGAAAGCACCGTAGCCCCCGTGGATACTGCGCAAGCAGCTATAAAAAATATAGCGGGTGGCGCGGAGTTGACGACTCTGATCGGACGCAAGCGCGCGCCCTTGAGCGCCACCGCCCTGATTCGCGGCATGTTCCAGGGCATCAGCGACAAGCCGCAACCGGGCCTGGGCGTGCTGCCGCAGGCCTGGCTGGAATGCACGTTTTTGTCCACCGCAGTGCGGCGCAGTTGCAGCGTGGAGGCCCTCAATGCGTTCTCGTTGCAGTACGGCGAACCGGCCGGGGACCTTGGGCTGCGCCGCGCCTTGAGCCACAAGCTGGCAGGCCTGTCGGTGCAGGCCACGCCCGAGCAAATCATCACCACCGTCGGGGCCACCAACGCGCTGGATGTGGTCAGCCGCACCCTGCTGCGCGCGGGAGATTACGTGATGGTGGAGGAGCCCGGCTGGGCTATTGAGTTCGCGCGGTTGGACTCTCTGGGCATGCGCATCTTGCCCGTGCCCCGGCGTGCCGATGGGCCCGACCTGGAGGTGATGGCGCGCTACTGTGAGGTGCACAAACCCAAGTTGTTTGTGAGCGTGAGCGTGTTCCACAACCCCACGGGGTTTTGTCTGCAGCCATCCAGTGCTTACCGCGTATTGCAGTTGGCCAACCAGCACGATTTTCATATTGTTGAAGACGACACCTACAGCCACTTTGCCCCAGCGCACGCCACCCGCCTGTGCGCGCTCGACGGGCTGCAACGCACCATTTATGTGGGCGGCTTTGCCAAGATATTGGCACCCAACTGGCGTGTGGGCTACCTGGCCGCGCCGCACGCACTGGCCGAGCGCCTGCTCGACACCAAG
>JBEEJM010000039.1:0-3446 GCA_041169205.1 Pseudomonadota bacterium
CCGAGTCGTGCAAGTGTCGACGAGCTCGCCAAGCATCTTCGAGAGCAAGGTGCCAAGATCGTTTCGGATCCCGCTTTGCTCGATTCCCCTGGGGGTGGCTACGGTGTTCGCTTTTTTGACAATGACGGGCGAACCCTCGAAGTGGCGGCCGATGTCAAGGAGCGGACGAATATCGGGAGCGCGATACTACGCGGCATTCCCGTCAGCTTGTCCCATGTTGTCTTTTTCACCCCGGACGTCAAGGCGACGGTGGCCTTTTATACCCAATGCCTGGGGTTCAAAGTTTCGGACTGGCTGGACGACTTCATGGTATTTCTGCGGTGCAACGAGAAACACCATTGCATCGCATTGATGAAGGGTCCCGCCAGCCTGAACCACGTCGCATTTGACGTGCTGGACGTCGACGACATGATGCGCGGCATGGGCCGCCTGTTGTCCGCCGGCGGCAAATTGAATTGGGGTCCCGGCCGTCATACCGCTGGCGACAACACTTTCGCGTATTTTGTTTCACCGGGAGGCAACGTGCTTGAGTACACCGCTGAACTGGAAACGGTCGACGATGCCACCTGGAAGGCCAGTGTGTATCCGCGGTCATTCGAAATTATCGATCAGTGGGGCACAAGCAAGATTGCGGGACCCGTGGAGCATGGAGTGGCGGTCAAAGACCCTGGGCTGTGGACGCCGGGCTCCAACTAACCATTTGGCTCCATCAGCGCGGAGTTGAGTCTTGGCTGTCGCACTTCGCATTTGCTCCACGGACGGTGTCACAAGATTTGTCAGTTGAACATTGCGCTTCTGCAATGGACAGCTGGTTGAAAGGATTTTTCATGATTATCGATTTGCGCGTTTACACGTATTTGCCAGGGAAATTCCAGAAGTTTCTGCAGGGCTATCGAGAAGGTGGCTTTGCGTTGACCAGCCGCCATCTCGGCAAGACGCTTGGAATTTTTACCTCCGAGAGTGGTGTCCAGAATCGCACGTTCCAGTTCTTCATGTATGAGGACTCCAGGCACCGAAAGCAGTGCAGGGTAGGAATGCTGCGCGACCCTGAGTGGACCACCTTCATCAAGATGGACTCGGACGCCTTGCTGCAACAACAAAATTCGGTTCTCGTGCCGCTGCCGTTTGTGGGATTGAAGGCGCCGCAGCAAGGGCCGGTGAACCGACCGGCAGATGTGGCGTCACGCATCTTTGAACTCCAAACCTACAACTGCCACCCAAGCGGCTACCAGGCAGCTCTGGAAATGGTCAAGACCGCCGGCGTGCCGCTTCTGAAGCAACATGGCGTCGACATCATTGGCGGCTTTGCCATGGACACAGGAAACGAGGATAGCTTCATGATCATGTGCGCCTATGAGAACGATCCCGCGCGGGATGCACAGCGCGAAGCATTGAAAGCTGATCCGGACTTCATATCGTATCTGAGGTCCCTCAAAGAGTGTCTGTCGTCGCAAGATGCCACTCTGCTTCTTGCGACGCCCTATTCGCCGATGCAATAGCCTGTTCAAACTGCATCCCGTTTGTCAATATCAATCCGTGCGAAAGCATCACTTCAGACACGAAACCCCATGAAAACCCCCGCCCCCCAATACTCGGTGAGCAATTTGCCATCCAACGCCAACGCGCGTAAGCGTCGATTCACTCTCGCGCTGGCTCTCTCGTGCATCGGCGGCACGACACTCTCATTCTTTCCAGGTCCGGCCATGGCGCAGCCTTTCCCCGCTAAGGCCATCACCCTGGTCCACCCATTTGGTCCCGGTTCGGGAGCAGATCAGATCGCCCGGACATTGGGCGAGGAAGTCACCAAGATGGTTGGCGTACCGGTCATCATCGACGCACGTCCCGGCGGCAACGGCATGATTGCCATGCAAGCCGTGAAACGCGCGCCGCCCGACGGATACACGGTGATGTTGACAACCAATACCACGCAGGTGCTTAACGCGCTGCTTTACCGCGATCTGGCGATCGACCCTGTGGCCGAATTTGTTCCGGTCACAGGCTTGACGATCATCTACCAGGTGATGGTTGTGGCCGCCGCTTCGCCGGCGAACAACTACAGCGAATTTCTGGCTTTGGCAAGGAAGAATCCTGGGATGAGCTTCGGCAGTGGTACCGCTGCGGTACGTGTGTCCGGGAGCTGTTCAAACAGATGGCCAAGGTTGAAATGCTCAATGTGCCCTACAAGGCAACACCCCCAGCGCTGATTGATGTGATGGGAGGACGAATTGACGTGGCGTTCGCTGCTCTGGTTGAGTCGGGCGCGCTGATCCAGGCTGGTAAGTTGAAGCCTCTCGCTGTCACCTCGCCAAAGCGTCTGCCTGCTGTCCCCGACGTTCCGACACTAGATGAACTGGGATTGAAGGGCTACGCGAACGGCGTGTGGTCCGGCATATTCGCGCCCCGCGGCACGTCCGCAGCGACAGTCACGCGGCTGCATGAAATTTTCTCAAAAGCCAACGCCACGCCAGCGATGGAGAAAATCCGTACGCACGCTTCGTCGGAAATGCTTGCGTTAAATGGCCCTGAGTTGGCGAAGTTTCAGGCAGCGGACATCGTCAGGGCGAAGAGAGTCGCTGCAGCCGCAGGCATCGTTCCGGAATGAGTACGACCACGAAGGGCAGTGCCGCCCCGCTCAACACGATGCTGTTCGACACGCATGCACACTTTTTCACTGATGACGTCGAACGCTACCCATTGCACGGCGCAGCGAAATCGTATCTGGGCCCGGAAAAATTGCGGGCAACCGTTCTCGCGAACCCGACCAATGTCGAACGCATGCTTGGCTGGTGGGATGAAAATCAGGTCGCTGCTGGCGTAGGTGTGCAATACCGCAGCGCCTACGGCATTGACAACAGCTATCTGCTCGATGTTTGTGCGCTGCACCCTGAACGCATCGTGCCTGTGGTCATTCTCGATGCGAGCAATGCGACTGCGCCGCAGACGCTGCGCGAACTCGCGCGCACGCGTGGCGCCTCGGGCGTTCGACTAACGGGCTATCAGGACGCTTCTGGGTGCTTTCCATGGCTGAACTCCACTGCGGCACTTGCAACCTGGGCCGTGGCTGATGAGATGGGGCTCACCGTGGTGCTGATGCATTTGCCGCCCGGAACCTCCGCGCCTGCCCTGGGACCCATCGCGGAGGTGGCGCGCAGATTCCCGTCGACGCGCATCGTGCTTGACCATGTTGGCTGGCCGGCCCATGAAGCTGGCCCGAATTTTGGTCTCTCGCCAGCGCACAGGCTTTTGAAAGATCATCCGAATATCTACTACAAACTCACCACGCATCTACTCAAGGATTTCGCGGATGCAGGAATTTCCACAGCGCAATTCGTTCGCCATTGCGTGGACACTTACGGCGCAGATCACCTGATGTGGGGGTCGGACGTAGGCAACACACCTGGAACCTATGCCGAGCTGGTGGGAATTGCGTTGGATTCGATGGCGTT
>JBEEJM010000040.1:0-17398 GCA_041169205.1 Pseudomonadota bacterium
GATTCCCGTCGAGATCCAGGGCCTGACCGAAGTGCCGGTAGCCGGCGAAGAAGTCATGGTCATGGCCGACGAGCGCAAGGCGCGCGAAATCGGTCTGTTCCGTCAAGGTAAGTTCCGCGACGTGAAACTGGCCAAGCAGCAAGCTGCGAAACTGGAAAACATGTTCGACCAGATGGCCGAAGGCGAAGTGAAAAACTTGCCGCTGATCATCAAAACCGACGTGCAAGGTTCGCAAGAAGCGCTGGTTGGTTCGCTGCAGAAACTGTCGACCTCGGAAGTGCGCGTACAAGTGGTACACGCCGCCGTTGGTGGTATCAGCGAGTCGGACGTCAACCTGGCGATTGCCTCCAAGGCCATCATCATTGGCTTCAACGTGCGTGCCGATGCCGGTGCGCGCAAGCTGGCCGAAGGCAACGGCGTGGACATCCGCTACTACAACATCATTTACGACGCTGTGGACGAGCTCAAAGCCGCCATGTCCGGTATGTTGGCCCCCGAGAAGCGCGAAGAGATCATCGGTATGGCCGAGATCCGCACCGTGTTCGTGGCCTCCAAGATCGGTACGGTCGCAGGCTGTATGGTTACCGCCGGTTTTGTCAACCGCAACGCGCATTTCCGCCTGTTGCGCGACAACGTGGTGATCTACACCGGCGAGCTCGATTCCTTGAAGCGTATGAAAGACGATGTGCGCGAAGTCAAGGAAGGCTTCGAGTGCGGTATCAAGCTGAAGAACTACAACGACATCCAGATTAACGACCAGTTGGAATTCTTCGAAATCAAGGAAATCGCCCGTACGCTGTAAAGCGACTCGCGAACTCAAAACACTATGGTGCGTAAAAAGTCATCCACTCCCAACCGCGGTTTTCGCGTCGCCGATCAGATCCAGCGGGATCTGACCGAGCTGATTGCGCGCGAACTCAAAGACCCGCGTGTGGGAATGGTGACCATTCAGGCCGTCGAAGTGACGCCCGATTACGCCCATGCCAAGGTGTTTTTCAGTTTGCTGGTGGGTGACCCGGTCACGACGAGCGAGGGCCTGAACCAGGCCGCAGGCTTTTTGCGATCGGGTTTGTTCAAGCGTTTGCACATCCATACGGTGCCTACTTTGCACTTCATCTTCGACCAGACCACTGAGCGCGCGGCGGATATGAATGCGTTGATTGCTAAAGCCGTTTCTTCGCGGGCGAAGGACGACTAAAACCATGAACGCGCCACG
This sequence comes from Pseudomonadota bacterium, assembly GCA_041169205.1. Classification (GTDB taxonomy): domain Bacteria; phylum Pseudomonadota; class Gammaproteobacteria; order Burkholderiales; family Burkholderiaceae_C; genus Allorhodoferax. The sequence continues at coordinate 1,217 of JBEEJM010000040.1, forward strand.
TGCACGGGTTGCAAGGCGCCCTGTGCATGGGGTGCTTTTGCTGGACAAACCGATTGGGTTGTCCAGCAATCAGGCTTTGCAAAAAGCCAAGTGGCTGTTGCGGGCGGAAAAGGCGGGCCATACCGGTACGCTGGATCCGTTGGCAACCGGTGTTTTGCCCCTGTGTTTCGGGGCGGCCACCAAATTTAGCCAGATGCATTTGGATGCAGACAAAGCGTACAAGGCGACGGCACGCCTGGGTTTGAAAACCAGCACGGGCGATGCCGAAGGCGAAGTGATTGCCGAGCGCGCCGTGCAGGTCACGGCAGCACAGTTGCAGGTAGCGGTGCAAGGGTTGACCGGTGCTATCCAGCAGGTGCCGCCCATGCACAGTGCGCTGAAGAAAGATGGGAAGGCGTTGTATGAGTACGCCAGGGCCGGAATTGAAGTGGAGCGGGCGCCGCGCAATGTGACGATTTATTCGTTCAATGTGACGCAAGCCCTGATGGATACTGCGCAGCCAGCTATTGAATTTATAGCAAGCTGCAGCAAGGGTACCTATATTCGGACCCTCGGTGAGGATCTGGGTGAGGCACTGGGATGCGGTGCGCACCTGAGCGCATTGCGCCGGATTCGCACCGGAGATTTTGAAGAGTCGCAGTGCATCACGCTGGACGCCCTGGAGGCCATGAGCGAAACCGAGCGCATGGCCTGCCTGCTGCCGGTGGAGGTGTTGTTGCCCAAACATGTGCATGTCACATTGGACAGCGAGAATGCGGCGAGATTTTTGAGCGGAATGCGCAGACGCGGCCCCTGGCCCGATGCGGATGCGGTGGCGGTGTATGGCGACAGCCCAAGGGCGTTGCTGGGAACTGCCCACGTGAAGGCCGGTGAGTTGATTCCTGTGCGGCTGTTGAGCCCGGTGGAAATCAGCCAAAACCTGGCGCAACAGGTAGAGAAGAGTTTTGAACAGTTAGCAGAAAGTGAACTATGAGCCATAAGCAAATTCGAAATATCGCCATCATCGCGCACGTTGACCATGGAAAAACCACCATGGTTGACCAGTTGCTGCGCCAGTCGGGCACCTTTGCCGAACACGAAAAAGTGGTCGACACCGTCATGGACAACAACGCCATTGAAAAAGAACGTGGCATCACGATTCTGGCCAAGAACTGTGCCGTGACCTGGGAAGGCACCCACATCAACATCGTGGACACCCCTGGACACGCCGACTTCGGCGGTGAAGTGGAACGCGCGCTGTCCATGGTCGACGGCGTGGTGTTGCTGATTGACGCCCAAGAAGGCCCCATGCCCCAGACCCGCTTTGTGACCAAGAAGGCCTTGGCCTTGGGTCTCAAGCCGATTCTGGTGGTGAACAAGGTGGACAAGCCCGGTTCGCGTCCCCAGCACGTGGTGAACGCAGCGTTCGATTTGTTCGACAAGCTGGGTGCCACCGATGAGCAGCTGGATTTCCCCGTGGTGTACGCCTCCGGCATTAACGGCTGGACGTCGCTGGAAGAGGGCGAGCAGGGTGAACAGTGGGGCCCCGACATGTCGGCCCTGTTCAACACCGTGTTGAAGCACGTGCCAGCACAAACAGGTGACCCTGCTGCACCACTGCAACTGCAAATTTCCGCACTGGATTTCTCCACGTTTGTGGGCCGCATTGGCGTCGGCCGTATCAGCCAGGGCACCATCAAGCCCATGATGGATGTGGTGGTCATGGAAGGCCCGGACGGCAAACCCGTCAAAGGCCGCGTTAACCAGGTGTTGACATTCCAGGGCCTCGAGCGTGTGCAGGCGACTGAAGCCGGCCCCGGTGAAATCGTATTGATCAACGGTATCGAAGAAATCGGTATTGGCGTCACGATCACCGACCCCGCCAATCCTGCACCGTTGCCCATGCTCAAAGTGGACGAACCCACGCTGACCATGAACTTCTGCGTGAACACCAGCCCGCTGGCAGGCCGCGAAGGCAAGTACGTGACCAGCCGCCAGATCTGGGACCGTCTGCAAAAAGAACTGCAACACAACGTTGCGTTGCGCGTGAACGAAACTGATGAAGAAGGTATCTTCGAAGTGTTGGGCCGTGGTGAATTGCACCTGACCATCCTGTTGGAAAACATGCGCCGCGAAGGCTTCGAGATGGCTGTCTCCAAGCCACGCGTGATGTTCCGTGAGATCAATGGTGAGAAGTGTGAGCCTATCGAGTTGGTAACCGCCGACATCGAAGAAACCCACCAAGGCGGCGTGATGCAAGCTTTGGGCGAGCGCAAGGGCGAGCTGGTGAATATGGAGCCGGACGGCCGGGGCCGTGTGCGCCTGGAGTACCGCATTCCTGCCCGTGGCTTGATCGGTTTTTCCAACGAATTCCTGAACTTGACCCGCGGTTCTGGCCTGATCAGCAACATTTTTGACAGCTACGAGCCGCACAAAGGCGACATCGGTGGCCGCAAAAACGGTGTGCTGATTTCCATGGATGCGGGTGAAATTTTCACCTACGCACTGGGCAAGCTCGACGACCGTGGCCGCATGTTCGTCAAGCCCAACGACCCCGTCTACGAAGGCATGATTGTGGGCATCCACAGCCGTGACAACGACCTCGTGGTGAACGCCACCCGCACCAAGCAGCTGACCAACTTCCGCGTGTCCGGCAAGGAAGATGCAATCAAGATCACGCCGCCGATTGAATGCACACTCGAATATGGTGTGGAATTTATTGAGGATGACGAGTTGGTCGAGATCACGCCCAAGTCGATCCGCCTGCGCAAGCGTTACTTGACCGAAAGCGATCGCAAGCGTAACGGCCGTAATTGACCCATACGCGGGCCGTATTCCTGATGGTGGCGGTGGCCCTGATGTGGTCTACCGCTGGTGTGGTCACACGCCATCTGGAATTCGCCCGCAGCTTTGAAGTCACCTTCTGGCGGGCGTTTTTTACGTCCGTTACTTTGCTGGTTATCCTGCCGTTTTTCCAGGGCCGAGAGGTCTTCGCAAAAATCCGGCATGCCAGTTTGCCGTTTTGGTTGTCCGGCATCTGCTGGAGCATCATGTTCACCGCCTATATGGTGGCGCTGACGCTCACCAGCGTGGGCAATGTGCTGGTCACCATGTCGATCGGCCCCTTGCTTACCGCCTTGGTGGCACGCATTTTTATTGGCCACCGGTTGGCACTGCGCACCTGGGTTGCCATTGTGGTGGCAGGTATCGGCATTTTCTACATGTTTGCGTCGCAAATGTCCGAGGGCTCCGTTGTCGGAACCCTGGTGGCCTTGTGTGTGCCCATTGCAGGCGCGATCAACTGGACCATCACGCAGCACTCGCACGACCAGGGTCACGATGTCGATTTGGTGCCTACGGTGCTGGTGGGTGCGGTTATTTCTGCATTATTTACGTTGCCTTTGGCGTTTCCGTTTCAGGCAAGTAGCCACGATATCGGCCTGCTGGCCATGTTGGGAGCAGGGCAGTTGGCCATTCCCTGCGTGCTCAGCGTGCTGTGCGCCCGGGTCCTGAAAGCCCCAGAAATATCACTGCTGGCCTTGCTGGAGGTGATCTTTGGCATTTTGCTGGCCTGGCTGGGTGCCAATGAGGTGCCTACGCAGACCATTTTGACTGGCGGCACGCTGGTGATTGGTGCGTTGGTGGTGAACGAACTCATTGGATGGAGGCAGCGCGCATGAACGAAACCGTGGTGTGTGAAGTCAACGGCGCGGTGGGTTTCATCACCCTTAACCGCCCGAAAGCGCTCAATGCGCTGAACTTGGAGATGGTGCGCAGCCTCACCACGGCTCTGCTGGATTGGCGTGACGACCCGGCAGTCAAGGCGGTGGCGATTCGCGGCACCGGCAAGACGGGGCCGTTTGGCGCTTTTTGTGCCGGTGGCGACATTCGTTTTTTCCACCAGGCCGCGCTCGCGGGCAACCCCGAACTGGAAGACTTTTTCACTGAAGAGTACGCCCTCAACCACCTAATTCACACCTATCCCAAACCCACCATCGCGTTCATGGACGGCATCGTGATGGGCGGCGGAATGGGTCTGTGCCAAGGGGCTTCGCACCGGTTGGTGACCCTGCAGACCAAGATGGCGATGCCGGAGACCCACATCGGGCTGTTCCCTGACGTGGGCGGAGGCTACTTTTTGAGCCGTTGCCCCAGCCACACGGGCGAGTGGCTGGCGCTGACGGGTGAAGCGATGGATGGTCCCACCGCCGTGGCACTGGGATTGGCCGATGCCGTGGTGGAAGCGAGCCGTTTGGAGGATGCCTGGGGCAGTTTGGCGACCCTGACATTTGCCAACGCGCAAGAATTGGATGACTGGGTTGCTATATTTTCTATAGCTGCTCACGCATACTCTACGGGGGCTAGAGGCCTCATTGACCATTATTTCGCGTTGCCAACCGTGATCGACATCGTGCATGCGCTGGAAGCCGCAACCGATGACTGGGCCGTTCAAACAGCCGCCACACTGCGCAAGCGTTCGCCTTTGATGCTGCATGTGGCGCTGGAGCAGGTACGTCGGGGCCGAAGCCTGACACTGGCGCAAGACCTGCGCATGGAGCGCGACATGGTGCGCCACTGTTTCACCACCACTCACCTGGGCCGCTCTGGCGTGCGCAGCGAAACGGTAGAAGGCATTCGGGCGCTGGCGGTGGACAAAGACCATGCGCCCCAATGGAATCCGGCCCGCATTGAAGACGTCACTTTTGACATGGTGGAGCCGTTTTTTGTCAGCCCGTGGCCAGACCATGCGCACCCATTGCGCAACCTCGTTTAACTCTAGAGCTGCTGGTAAACCGCCTGGGCGAGTTGCATCAGGGCGGGTTGGGCCATCGGCCCGGTCAGGGCGTAACCAAAACCATGGTCGACCCAATAAAAGCTGGCGTTGGGGCCTTCGGATGAGAAGCGAAACGCAGTCTCTTTTGCATTGATGCCAGCGCTGTCGCCAGACACCGCACCCAGGTACAGCGTCAGGCGGGTGCCAGCGGTGTTCTGGTACATAAACTGGGCGCGCGCACCAGCCTCGCCTGGCAACAGCCGCCCACCCACCAGTTCATAGCCCTGCGGCACCAAGTCGGGTACTTTCAAAGGTCGGCCCAAGCGTTTGGAGAGCCACTGCACCAGATGGGTTTGATCGGCAGTGCCGACCTCGACCGGGTGGCGCACCTCGGGTGTGTACACCGCATGCGCCAGACTGGCCTGGTACACAAACTCAGTACCGGGCTGGCGTAGCGTTTTGGAGGCCATGGCCACCGGTGCATCCAAGCGCCCATGGGCCAACCAACCCACGACGAAGGACAGGGCCACGCTGGCGGCAATTCCGCCCCAACGCCAAGCTTGCTGGGTGGTCTGCCGGGTTGCGCCTGCCTGCAAGGCGGCCAGCCGCAGGTGCTCTGGGGGCGCTTCCTGCAAGGTGTCGTGGTACAGGCCTTGCAGCAACGTGCGCTGATGCGACCACTGCGCCACCGTTGTTTGGGCATGCGGGTCGGACTGCGCCTGGGCTTCCAGCGCCGCTTTCTCAGCCTTGGCCACGCGCCCATCCACCAGGGCGTGCAGCTGTTCTTCAGTGAGCGGGGTAGGGGCGGTCGGTTGCATAAAATATCCATCAACGCGGTGTGTGCAAGCGCACCACGGCAGCAGTCTGGCCCGTACCCGCGCGGTTGTTGCTTGGTGCTTGGCTTGCGGGCGCGTCCAACAAAGCCTGCAAACGTGTGCGAGCTCGGGACAGGCGAGACATGACGGTCCCAATGGGCGCGCCGGTAATGCGCGCTACGTCGGCATAGGCCATGTCTTCCAGCGTGACCAGCAAGAGCACGCAGCGTTGTTCCTCTGGGAGTTGCAGCAGGCCGCGCTGCAAGTCGAGCTGCATATCGGTGGCCGTATCGGGCGCAGCCACGGTGTGCACCGCGTCGTCCCAAGCTTCCGTAGGTGCGCTTTGCTGTTGGCGCACCGCGCGCCGTACACCACTGGCGTAGAGGTTGTGCATCAAGGTGAACAACCAAGCGCGCAGGTCGCTCCCCACAATCCACAGCCGCCATTTGGCGCATGCCCGCTCCAGCGTATCCTGCACCAGATCGTCCGCAGCCCAAGCATTGCCAGTCAGCGCACGCGCATAGCGACGCAGACCGGGAATGTGGCTGACAAGCTGCGAACGGTCCATGCCGGGTTTAGGGTTTGGCGGTATGCCAGATTTTCAAAACGCCGTCGCCAGTGGTGTCACCGGGCTTGGTGTCCTTCACCCAGTAGTACAGGGGTTTGCCCTTGAGTGCCCATTGCTTGCCGCCGTCGTCACGGACCACCACGGTGTAGTCGCCTTGCGCTTTGTCGGTGTCGGTTGCCATCAAAGGGGGCCAGTTGGTGGCGCAAGGGCCATTGCAGACGGAATTGCCACTGCCAGCGGTGTCTTTGTCAAAGGTATACAAGGTCATGCCGTTGGGGCCAGTGAGCACGCCGTTGGCAATCTTGGTCGGTTCGGCGGCGTACATCGAGGCACAGGCCCCCAGAAGGGCGGTGGTGAGGGTCAGGGCGGCCAGACGTTTCATGGGTTTCTCCAATAGGGGTTGGCAAACAGATGCTTGCTACCGGGATAAACACCTGGCGTGGTCTGTTTATTCCCTGGCCCCGAAAATATTTAGCGACTGCGGTCTTTCATGGCGCGTTCGACCTCGCGCTTGCCTTCGCGGTCTTTGATGGTGTCGCGCTTGTCGTGCTCCGCTTTGCCCTTGGCCAGAGCGATGTCGCATTTCACTTTGCCGTTCTTCCAGTGCAGGTTGATGGGCACCAGCGTGTAACCCTTTTGGTCTACTTTGGCAATGAGACGTTTGATTTCGGCCTTGTGCAGCAAGAGCTTTTTGGTGCGTACCTTGTCTGGGCTGACGTGGCTCGACGCTGTGTGCAGCGGGTTGATCTGCAAGCCAATGATGTACAGCTCGCCATTACGCACCACGACATATCCGTCGGTCAGTTGTACTTTGCCTTCGCGCAGGGATTTGACTTCCCAGCCCTCCAGCACAATGCCGGCCTCAAAGCGCTCTTCGAAGAAGTAGTTGAACGCCGCTTTTTTGTTATCAGCGATGCGTGTCGAAGTGTCAGGTTTTTTGGCCATTGCGATGAGTTGGGGGTGACAGGCGGTATTGAAAGGGCAGAATTACAATCCGCGCAGACCCCCATTCTATGAAAACCGTTCACAAGTCCGTTCTTATCTGGTACAGCCCGCTGGAAATGTATTCTTTGGTCACCGATGTGAACCACTATCCCCAATTTCTGCCCTGGTGTGACCACGCCAACGTGGTGTCCGAGGACGCACAAGGCATGACCGCCGAAGTGGGCATTTCATTCGCTGGTGTACGCCAGACTTTCATCACCCAGAACCGCCATACCGAGCCCAGCCGGGTCGACATGCAACTGGTCAAAGGGCCTTTTTCCAAACTCGACGGGCAGTGGAACTTCCACACCCTGGGCGACGGTTCTCAGCGCGCCTGCAAGGTGGAGCTGCTGCTGAATTACGGATTCGACAATGTGACCTTGGGCAAACTGGTGGGGCCGGTCTTCGACAAAATTGCCGCCAGCTTGGTCGACGCTTTCGTTAAACGGGCGCAGCAGGTGTATGGCGAATAAGCCACCGATTGCCGTGACGGTGGTGGTTTCGCCCGCAGCGCGTGAAATTCGGGACGTGGTGTTGATGTTGGACGCTGGGAGCACCGTAGCGACTGCGTTGCAGTCCAGCGGTTTGCTCAACGGAATGTCCGCAACACAGGCCGACGTACTGACCGTGGCACTGTGGGGGCGCAAGGTGTCGCTGTCGCACGTGCTGCGTGATCAGGATCGAATCGAACTGTGCCGACCCCTCAAGGTGGACCCCAAAGTGGCTCGCCGCGAGCGTTTTGTGAGCCAGGGAGCCAAGTCGGCAGGGCTATTTTCAAAACGCCGCGTGGGTGCCAAAGCTGGGTATTGAGGGGGCACTTCAGCCCCAGCATATGCTATTTGCAGTCGACGTCAATGATGCTTTGAATGCGCTTGAGTTCGGCAGTCCGGGCAGCGTCGTCCATGATCTCGCGCTCCCCACTGGCATTGGTTTTAGCGACCCGTACACCGGAGTCAAACGTGGACTTGGCTTGTTTGGCGCGCGCACAATTTTCTATTTTGGCCTTGGTCACGCGCTCTTCATCGGCTTTGCGCTTAGCGGCCTCCGCATCGACAGCTTGCTTTTTCTTGGCTTCAAGCTCTTTGTCCAGGCCGCTCGATTTGGGCGCGCTGGCTGGAACGGAGGGTGGTGGCGCTGTCTGCACAGTGTCCGTTCCCGCGCCGTCAGCGGCGGGTGCGGGAGTGCTTGGGGTACGACCCGCAGGCCGTTTGACGATGTTTTTGTCGATGACGTCGGGGGGCGGAGCCCTGTCACTGAAGACTTTGTGTCCGTCTTTGTCAATCCACTGCCATTGCGCCAGTGCTGCAGTGCACAGTCCGGCGCATACCAAAGCTAAAAAGGGGCGAATCAGGTTCATGGGCGAAGTGTAGCGTCCTGTCAGGCCCTTCGCCACGGGTACAATCCGCCTTTTGGAGCTTAGACATGCGCCTTCTCGGAAAAGCGCTCACCTTCGACGATGTGTTGTTGGTGCCAGCGTTCTCCCAAGTCCTTCCCAAGGACACCTCACTCGCCACCCGTTTTTCCCGCAATATCGCCCTGAATTTGCCCCTGGTATCTGCTGCCATGGACACCGTCACGGAGGCGCGTTTGGCTATTGCCATCGCGCAAGAGGGCGGTATGGGTATCGTTCACAAAAACCTGACAGTTGCTGAGCAAGCCGCTCAAGTGTTGAAGGTCAAGCGGTACGAATCTGGGTTGCTGCGCGACCCTGTGGTGATCACCCCTCACACAACAGTGCGCGAAGTTATTGCGTTGTCGCTTCAGCTGGGCGTATCCGGTTTTCCGGTGTGCGACGGCGGCAAGGTTGTCGGTATCGTCACCGGGCGCGATCTGCGCTTCGAGACCCGCTACGACCAGCCTGTGCGCGAAATCATGACACCGCGTGAGCGTCTGGTGACCGTGCCCGACGGCACCACACCCGAGGCCGCCAAGGCTTTGCTCAACAAGTTCAAGCTGGAGCGCTTGCTCGTGGTGAACGACGCATTCGAGCTCAAAGGCCTGATTACCGTCAAAGACATTACCAAGCAGCTCAACTTTCCGAATGCCGCACGCGATGCCACTGGACGTTTGCGCGTGGGCGCTGCCGTCGGTGTGGGTGAGGGCACCGAGGAACGCGTGGAAGCGCTGGTCAACGCGGGTGTGGATGCCATCGTGGTGGACACCGCGCACGGCCACAGCAAAGGCGTGATTGAACGGGTGCGTTGGGTCAAGCAAAACTACCCCCATATCGATGTGGTGGGTGGCAACATTGCCACTGGTGCCGCAGCCTTGGCGCTGGTCGAAGCGGGTGCCGATTGCGTCAAAGTGGGCATTGGTCCGGGCTCTATTTGCACCACCCGTATCGTGGCTGGTGTGGGCGTGCCACAGATCATGGCGATTGACAGCGTGGCCACGGCACTCAAGGGCACCGGCGTTCCCTTGATTGCAGACGGTGGCATTCGCTACAGCGGCGATATTGCCAAGGCCATTGCAGCGGGTGCCAGCACGGTCATGATGGGTGGCATGTTTGCCGGTACCGAAGAAGCGCCTGGCGAAGTTATTTTGTTCCAGGGCCGCAGCTACAAGAGCTACCGCGGTATGGGCTCCATTGGTGCCATGCAGCAGGGTAGCGCTGACCGTTATTTTCAGGAATCCACGACCGGCAATCCGAATGCGGACAAACTGGTTCCCGAGGGTATCGAGGGTCGCGTGCCGTACAAGGGCTCCATGGTGTCGATCGTGTTCCAGATGGCGGGTGGCGTGCGTGCCAGCATGGGCTATTGTGGTTGTGCCACCATTGAAGACATGCAGAACAAGGCCGAGTTTGTGGAGATCACCACGGCGGGCATTCGCGAAAGCCACGTACACGACGTACAAATCACCAAAGAAGCGCCCAACTACCGGGCTGAGTAACTGTGAGCGACATGCACCAAAAAATCCTCATTCTTGACTTCGGCTCGCAGGTTACGCAGCTCATTGCACGGCGTATTCGCGAGGCACATGTATTTTGCGAAGTGCATTCTTGTGATGTGAGCGAAGACTGGGTGCGCGCTTATGCCCGCGACGGCTCGCTCAAAGGCATCATTCTTTCGGGAAGCCACGCCAGCGTGTACGAAGAAAGCACGGACAAAGCGCCACAAGTGGTATTTGAGCTTGGCATTCCGGTGCTGGGCATTTGCTACGGTATGCAGACCATGGCCCACCAGCTGGGTGGATTGGTGCAGAGCGGTCATCAGCGCGAGTTTGGTCACGCCGATGTGCGAGCCCATGGGCATACACAGCTGTTGGATGGCATCCAGGACTACGCCACCTCCGATGGTCATGGCATGTTGCAGGTGTGGATGAGCCACGGCGACAAAGTCACCGAACTACCACATGGCTTCAAACTGATGGCCAGCACCGACAGTTGCCCCATTGCCGGTATGGCAGACGAAGACCGCCGCTTTTACGGTGTGCAATTTCACCCCGAAGTCACCCATACCAAACGCGGCGCTGCCATTTTGGAGCGCTTTGTGCTGGACATTTGTGGCACCCGGGCCGACTGGATCATGGGGGACTACATCAGCGAAGCGGTGGAAAAAATTCGTGCCCAAGTGGGCACCGAGGAGGTCATTCTGGGCCTGTCGGGCGGTGTGGATTCGTCGGTCGCGGCTGCCTTGATCCACCGTGCCATTGGGGATCAGCTGACCTGTGTGTTTGTCGACCACGGCCTGCTGCGTCTCAACGAAGGCGACATGGTCATGGACATGTTTGTCGGCAAGCTGCACGCCAAAGTGGTGCGCGTCGATGCTGCCGATCAATTTTTAGGCCATCTGGTGGGCGTGAGCGATCCGGAAGCCAAGCGCAAGATCATTGGGCGAGAGTTTGTAGAGGTGTTTAAGGCTGCAGCCCGCGATCTGATTGCGTCAGGTGCTAGCAAAAAAGGAGCAAGCTTCCTGGCGCAAGGCACGATTTATCCGGACGTGATTGAGTCTGGCGGCGCAGGAAACAAGAAAGCCGTCACCATCAAAAGCCACCATAACGTGGGTGGATTGCCGGAGCAACTGGGCCTGAAGCTGCTGGAGCCTTTGCGCGAACTCTTCAAAGATGAAGTGCGCGAGTTGGGCGTCGCCCTGGGCTTGCCTTACCACATGGTCTACCGCCACCCGTTTCCCGGCCCCGGCCTGGGCGTGCGAATTTTGGGTGAAGTCAAGAAGGAATATGCCGACCTGCTGCGTCGCGCGGATTCCATCTTTATTGAAGAGCTGCGCAATTTCATCGATGCCGAGACGGGCAAGAGTTGGTACGACCTGACGAGCCAGGCGTTTACCGTTTTTCTGCCAGTCAAAAGCGTCGGCGTGATGGGTGACGGGCGCACCTACGACTACGTGGTGGCCTTGCGTGCGGTGCAAACCAGCGACTTCATGACCGCCGATTGGGCAGAGTTGCCCTATGCCCTGCTGAAAAAAGTGTCCAGCCGCATCATTAATGAGGTGCGTGGCATCAACCGCGTGACCTACGACGTGAGCAGCAAACCGCCGGCGACGATTGAGTGGGAATAGCGTAGGGCGGTAACCGTTTGCGTTTGGATTGATGCAAAACTCTTCCAACCAAAACGCGAGTGCCCTGCAGGATGCACAATTCATGCGGCTGGCGCTAGGCTACGCCCATGCGGCGGCACATGCCGGCGAGGTGCCAGTGGGGGCGGTGGTAGTGAAGAACGGGCAGGTGGTCTCGCACGGGTGCAACGCGCCGATCACCGATACAGACCCGACTGCGCATGCCGAGATCGTGGCACTGCGCGCCGCGGCGCAATCGCTGGGGAATTACCGTCTGGATGGATGCACTTTGTACGTGACCCTGGAGCCCTGTGCCATGTGCGCCGGGGCCATGTTGCACTCACGCTTGGCGAGGGTTGTTTTTGGGGCCACTGAACCCAAAACCGGTGCTGCGGGATCGGTCGTAGACCTTTTTTCCCATCCGCAACTCAATCACCACACCCAGGTTCAAGGTGGCGTGCTGGCGCACGAATGTTCAGCCTCGCTGCAATCGTTTTTTCGTGACCGCAGGTTTGCCGAGAAAGCCCAGGCCGACCCGCTGCGAGAAGATGCATTGCGCACACCCGAATCTCGGTTTTCTCACCTGCCAGGTTACAGCTGGGAGGCGCGCTACACCAGCAACCTGCCTACGTTGTCGGGCTTGCGCATGCACTACCTTGACGAAGGCCCACGCGATGCTGAGACCGTATTTTTGTGTCTGCACGGGAATCCGGGGTGGAGTTACTTGTACCGCAAGATGATGCCGGTTTGGCTGAAGGCCGGGCACCGGGTGGTTGCGCCTGATTTGATCGGTTTTGGCAAAAGCGACAAGCCCAAGCGTGACAGCTTTCACACGTTTGAATTTCATCGCAATAGTTTGCTGGAGTTGGTGGAAGCACTCGATTTGCACAACGTCGTGCTCGTAGTGCAGGACTGGGGTGGTATTTTGGGCCTGACCTTGCCCATGCAAGCACCGCAGCGCTACCGTGCATTGGTGGCGATGAATACCCTGCTGGCGACGGGCACCGAGCCTTTGTCCAAAGGCTTTTTGGACTGGCGAGAAATGTGCCGCAAAAAGCCGAATTTTGATGTGGGCCGTTTGCTGGGCCGCAGCAATCCACAGATGAGCGATGACGAATGCGCGGCTTACAACGCGCCGTTTCCTGATGCGGGGCACCGCGCTGCGCTGCGTGCATTTCCGAATAGGGTGCCGGATTCGCCCGATGCACCTGGAGCCGCTATTTCCAGGCTGGCGGAGGAGTTCTGGCGTAGCAGCTGGCAGGGGCAGGCGGTGATGGCTGTGGGGGCCTTAGACCCCGTTCTAGGGCCACAGGTGATGGCGCGACTACGTTCGCAAATTCGTGGGTGCCCGGAGCCAATCATCTTGCCAAGCTCCGGACACTTTGTGCAGGAGCAGGGCGAAGCGCTGGCGGCACAAGTTTTGGAATGTTTGCGTACTCCATAATTCACCCGTGAAAAAACACATCTACATTTACTCCCCCTCTGGTGCCGTGCGCGATAAATCGGCTTTCAAGCGCGGTGTGAAGCGCTTGCAGTTATTGGGGCACGACGTCGAGGTAGACGCAGACGCGTTGTCCAGCCACATGCGTTTTGCGGGTGACGACGCGACCCGATTGGCGGCCATTCATCGTGCAGCCGCAAGTGGTGCCGATGTCGCGCTGATTTCCCGAGGTGGCTATGGGATTACCCGTTTGCTGGCGGATATTCGCTACAAGAGCATTGCCAAAGCCATCGACAACGGTACGCACTTTGTGGGCATTAGCGATTTCACCGCCTTGCAGCTGGCGTTGTTGTCTAAGACAGACCGTGTCAGTTGGGCCGGCCCTGCCGTGTGTGAAGGGTTTGGCGCTTTGCCTGAGCCTGATGACATCATGGAAGATTGCTTCAACGACATGTTGTTGGACCAAGGGGAGGGCACCGGCTGGCGACAAAATGTGGGCGTGGACACCGCTGCCTCGTTTATTGTGAACAATGCAACGCTTTGGGGAGGTAATCTGGCAATGCTGGTGTCGCTGTTGGGAACACCGTATTTTCCGCAGATCAAAGGTGGCGTACTTTTCCTGGAGGATGTAGGCGAACACCCGTATCGACTGGAGCGCATGCTGACCCAGCTCTACCACAGCGGTGTTTTAGCTCGTCAAAAAGCAATTGTTCTGGGGCAATTTACCGAATATTCCCTCACCGCCCACGACAAAGGGTTCAAGCTAAGCACAGTGGTGAACTGGTTGCGTGGCCTGGTGAAAGCCCCAGTGCTTACCAACCTGCCTTATGGGCATGTGCAAACCAAGGTATTGTTGCCGGTGGGCGCTAAGGTGGACTTGGCGGTAGAAGGACGCGATGTCATGTTGGTATGGGGCCATCAACACTGACAGTTGGATCGGGAGTTAGTCCAAAGGGCTGCTGCGTGCGGCCAACGCTCTCGGTAATAGTCCCCGAAAGCGGGTACTAATTTTTTCCATTTTCCGCTTGGCGGCTACTTCGCCGTCGGTGGACGCTATTACCGCCATCACATCGCCGCGCAGGTACCACAAATCCTGAATGTCATTGGCATAGGCCACACGCATGTGCAGCGATGTTTTGCTGCTTACGCCATATTGCGCCAGGCATTCAAGCATCGACGTTCGAATTTCACGCATCGCTTTCTGCATGCGGCTGGGATTCCCATTCGGACGGTTTCCGAAAAGGCTCTGAACACCGCTCATTAAAAAACTAGCGGTCCATCGTACTTTGGTGTTCATTTCAGTTCTTTCCACAAGGACGAATCAAAACTGAACTGATCGTAGAGATTGTTGTTTTAGTAAAAATTCTCTTTAAATCAGCTACTTACCCTGCTTTTATTATGTTGTACATGAGATGATTCCGCAAGTGGGTACTTCGCGGGGTATGTGGTTATTTCGCCGCACTTGTTATGTGACATTCATCACCAAACTCTGGGCTAATGTGGTGCTGTAAGAAAACGACTAGCAAACCGTGTGCAAGGTGTGCGCTATGCCCTAAACTAACGCCAAACTAAGAGTGGAATATTTGGGAATGGGTGTTCAAGCTACAGTCGTATTTACGGATCTGCACGGCAGCACTGCTGTATTTGAGGCATTGGGAAACGCACGTGCCACAGAGCGGGTAACCCAGATCACCACGTGGATCGCCGGACAATGTGAAGCCTTCGGTGGTCGCGTTGTCAAAACCCTTGGCGATGGTGTTTTGGTGCTGTTTCCCGAGCCTGAGGGGGCTGTCAAAGCCATCGTGGAACTCCAGCGGAAGTACAGCAAAGCGCCAACCACCGCCGATGTTTCTATGCCCATTCGCATTGGCGTTGCCAGTGGTGAGGTGGAGATCGTAGACGGCGACTGCTACGGTGACGCTGTCAACGTAGCGGCCCGCCTTTGTGATTTGTGTGGGCCCGGACAGATTTGGGCCAATGCAGCGTCGCTGGCCGATGTCAATGAAGCGCCTAGCGTTTCGTTTCGCATGTTGGGGCCCATCAACATCCGGGGTCGCGCCGAACCCTGTACCGTGTATCAAATTGAGTGGCGCGAAGAACCTGCCACCGACTTTCTCACCATGCAAGGCGACCTGGATCCCAGCTATGCCGTTGGGGAGGGTGATCCGCTTGGGCGCGAAATTGAGTTGAGTTGCCTGGGTGTGACCAAGCGATTCAAGTCGTTCGAACTTCCCGTATGCATTGGGCGGGTGCGCTCAGTGGACTTCATGGTCAATGATCTACGTGTGTCACGCACCCACGCACGTCTGGAGTGGCGCAACGGCAGCGTCGTGCTCATTGACGTGAGTAGCTACGGCAGTTGGGTTCGATTTGCGGGCTCTACCGGCTCTGATTTGCTGCTGCGCCGCGAAGAATGTGTGTTGCACGGCCAGGGAGAACTGGCGTTGGGCGCATCATTCGCCGATCCGTCAGTACCCACCGTTTCATTTCGGATTTTGTAGGTGAGTGAACGAACGAAAGTTTACCTAGTCATCTTTGTGAATTAACTTAACATAATATACATCGTATGAAGTACATTGTTAAGAAAACCAATCGCAAATCGTGCCGCCATGACCCGGATTACCGCGCCCAGCTTGGATACCGCCTCAGATCGGCCCGCTGCGGCATGGGCTGGTCGATTGCTGACGCTGCGAAGTATTTTCAGGTCACCGAACGCACTTGGCATAACTGGGAAAGCGGCGCGCACCGCATCCCGTTTGCTGTCTACAAACTCTGCCGCGTCTTGGCGCGTCTGGAGCTTCCCGGCGATGCGTGGGCTGGCTGGAGTTTCCAAGGTGCCACCTTGGTGACACCCGAAGGTCGCCACATCGAACCCAAGGATTCGTCTTGGTGGTCACTCATGGTGCGCAATGCACAGTCGTTCTCCGTGGCCTACAACGAAGCCACCCGGCTGCGTTTGCTGCTGGCCGACATGAACGCGGCGGCGGCGACGGGCTCGGGGAGCGGCGAAGCCGCCCCCGTGACTGGCGGCGATGCTGCGGGGCTTGTCTCATCTAAAACAATTGCTAATTTGCTACAAAGCACGACTTCAAATCAATATCAAA
>JBEEJM010000041.1:0-5443 GCA_041169205.1 Pseudomonadota bacterium
TCTCTGCAGTCGCTTGCGGCGCTGCGTGCGCCCGTCGACGCCTTCTTTGAAGACGTGATGGTCAACGCCGAAGCGATGGACTTGCGCCTTAATAGGCTGGGCTTGCTCAAGAGCCTGCACGTGGCGATGAACCGCGTGGCCGATTTGTCCAAGCTGGCGTAACCAACATGAGCACCCCCACGTTCACTTCGTTCTCTGCCCCCCGAGGGGGCGCTTCAGTCCCTTGGGGCGGCCCGGCGGTACTTCTATGAAACTCTGCATCCTCGACCGTGACGGCACCATCAACGAGGACAGTGCGGATTTCGTCAAATCAGCGGACGAGTGGCTGCCTATGCCCGGCGCGCTGGAGGCTATTGCCAAGCTCAACCACGCTGGCTGGCACGTGGTCGTGGCGACCAACCAATCGGGCCTGGGTCGTGGACTGTTTGATGTGGCGGCCCTCAACGCCATGCACGCCAAGATGCACACCATGCTCGCCGCCGTGGGTGGGCGTGTTGACGCTGTTTTTTACTGCCCCCACACACCCGATGAAGCCTGCCACTGCCGCAAACCCGAGCCGGGTTTGTTTGAGCAGATTGGTGAGCGTTACGGTATGGATCTCAAAGGCATGCCCGCTGTGGGGGACTCAGCGCGCGACCTGATTGCCGCTTATGCGGCGGGGTGTCAGCCGCACCTGGTGCTCACAGGCAAATCCGAATCTTTTCGCGACCGGCCTCTGCCCGATACGATTCCGCCCAACGCCATCGTGCACCACGACTTGGAGGCGTTCGCCGACTACCTGATCGCCCGAGAGGCCAGCCCGACATGATCGCGGCCCTGCGTTCGGTCCTGCACCTGCTGTGGATGGTCATCACGGTGATTCCGTGGGGACTGGCACTGGTCGTCGTTTCGCTGTGGGTGAAGCGCACGCCGCTGTGGTGGTTTGCGGTGGGCTGGTTCCGTCTGGTGATTGGCGGTGCACGCGTCATCCTCGGCATTCAAGTCCGTGTCACGGGATTGGAGAACCTGCCCCAGGGTGTCACCAGCCCGGCGGTGCTGTTGTCCAAACACCAGTCCACGCTGGAAACCCTGTTGTTGCCGACGCTCATGCCGCACCCGCTGGCCTATGTGTTCAAGCGCGAGTTGTTGCGCATTCCGTTTTTTGGCTGGTCCATGGCCCGGCTGGACATGATTCACATTGACCGTGCGTCCCGCGCCCAGTCCATGAAGCAGGTGATCACCCAGGGCAGCGCGCTGCTGGCCCAAGGCACCTGGGTCATCATGTTCCCCGAAGGCACGCGCATGGCCCGTGGCGAGAAGGGTACCTACCAGACCGCTGGTACGCGCCTGGCCGTGGAGTCGGGGGCTCCGGTGATTCCCATTGCCGTCACGTCCGGCAAATGCTGGCCGCGTTTAAGCCATATCAAGCATCCCGGCATCGTGGATGTGTCGATTGGCAAGCCGATTCCCAGCGTGGGTCGCGAGCCCAAGGAGCTGATGCGCGAGGTAGAGGCCTGGATCGAGACCGAAATGCGTCGCCTGGACCCTGACGCTTACCGCGACTAGCAGCCTAGCGCAGCCCCATGCACCCGCTGCTTCGCTTCACGCTGGACCTGTTTGACGCGGCACCCTTGCCGCTTCCAACACCGGTGGCGCGACCCAAGGTGCCTGCGCCGCGTCGGCGTGTGCCTGGAGGACGTAATTCCAAGCCTTTTATGCCACTAGCCCCCGTGGATACTGCGCAACCAGCTATCGAAAACATAGCGCCTTCTGGCTTTGCCCACCCCAAAGCGACACGCGAAGTGCGCTTGGGCAACGCCTTGGTGGCCTACGCATTTGTCCGCGCCAAGCGGCGCACCATTGGGTTTGTGGTCGGGCCCGATGGCTTGTCGGTGCGGGCTCCGCGCTGGACGCCGCTGACAGAGGTAGACGCCGCCTTGCAAGAAAAAGCGACGTGGATCTTGCGCAAACTGCACGAAACCCGTGAACGCCAAACGCGCCAACACAGTGCGCAAATTGTGTGGGCCGACGGGGTGATGTTCCCGTTGCTGGGTAGCACGATCACGGTTGCGCTGGACCCCGGCCACCACTTCACGGCGCAGGGTGCGCAACTGGATACTGATGCCAGTGGTGGGGCCCTGCGCGTATTGCGCGTTGCCTTGCCCCACAGTGCTACACCTGCGCAGATTCGCGATGCCGTGCAGGCCTGGCTCATGCGCCACGCCAAAGAACTGTTTACCCAGCGGCTCAACCACTTTGCGCCGCAGTTGCAAGTGCAGTGGAAGCGCCTGAGCCTGAGCAACGCGGGCACGCGCTGGGGCAGCGCGCGCATTGACGGCTCTATTCGTTTGAATTGGCGGCTGGTGCACTTCAGTCCTGCCGTGATCGACTACGTGGTGGTGCACGAACTCAGCCACCTGCGCGTGATGGACCACAGCCCGCGTTTTTGGGACACCGTGCGCACCGTGGTCCCGGACTACGCCACGCTGCGCGGGCAACTCAAGGACGACGCGATTCCGCGCTGGTAAGTGCTGCCATAAACGCCACCAAATGAGCCACCATATGCGCCGTGTGACGTAGACTGGGTCACCAACCACTTCACGGAGATACCGATGGCCGCCTATTTGCTCGTAGACACCTTGCTCGACAACCCGGAACGCTATGAAGACTACAAGGTGCTTGCCCGGCCTATAGCCGAGAAGTACGGCGGCGAATACTTGGCGCGCGGCGGCGAGATGAGCGTCAAAGAGAGCGACCTGTGGTCGCCTTCACGCCTCGTGCTGGTCCGTTTCCCCGACGCCGCTGTCGCCCATCGCTTTTATGAATCTGCCGAATACCAGGCCGTTTTGCCCATCAGCAAAGAATCAGCGCGCCGCACCGCAGTGATCTTCGAGGGGGTGTAACCCTCTCCCAGCTATCACCAATAGCGCCAACAGGCAAAAGGCGGCACCCGCGTAAAAGGTGAAGCTGGCACCCCAGCGGTCCCACAGCAGCCCGGCGCACACACTGGCTAGCAGCATGGCTACACCGCTGACCAGGTTGAACAGGCCAAACGCCGTGCCACGCAAATCGGCCGGTGCTGTGTGTGCCACCATGGCCGCCAGCAGCCCCTGTGTCATGCCCATGTGGAGGCCCCACAACACCACACCGCCCAGCACCACGCCCCAGTGGCTGCTGCTGGCCAGTACCAAGTCGGCGGCGATGAGCACCAGAAGTCCCAACGCCAACAAATGTGAATGTCGCATGCGGTCTGAGAGCTTGCCAAAGGGGTAAGCGCACAGCGCGTACATCCCATTCATGGCCACCATCACCAAGGGAATCAGCGCCAGGGCCATGCCACTCTGCTGGGCGCGCAGCACCAGAAAAGCTTCGCTGAAACGCGCCAAGGTAAATAGTGCGCCCAAGCCCACCACCCACCAATAAGCGGGGGACAGGCGGCGCAGCGCGGCGCGCTGAATCGGGTTGGTGCGTGGCTGGCTGTGGGTGTTGACAGGTTCTTTCAGCCCCAAGAACAGCAGCGCGACTGCCATGGCCCCGGGAATCACAGCCACCCAGAACACCGCCCGAAAATCGTTGCTCCACCACAGCATGAGCACCACCGCCAACAGGGGCCCCAAAAACGCGCCCACCGTATCCAGCGACTGGCGCAGCCCGAATGCCGCGCCGCGCAAATGGGCGGGTGTGATGTCGGCCACCAGCGCATCGCGTGGTGCGCCACGCACGCCTTTGCCCACACGGTCCAGCACGCGGGCTGTCAGTACCACACCGGCGGTCGAGGCGATGGCAAATAGCGGTTTGGTTAGTGCGCCCAGCCCGTAGCCGAACAAGGCCAAGCCCTTGCGCTTACCCCAGTAGTCGCTGAGCACGCCCGAGAACACTTTGACGATGAGCGCCGTGGCCTCCGCCAGCCCTTCAATCAAACCGACGGTGAGGGCACTGACGCCGAGGCTCGTCACCATGAACAAGGGCAACAGGCTGTGAATCATTTCTGATGACACATCCATCAGCAGGCTGACAAAGCCCAGCACCCACACTGCACGGGGAATGCGCGCGTTGGCAGGGTCAGTCGGCAAGGCGGCCATGGTGGGCGGTAAAACGGTAGACGCCGTCGGCATCCTGCTGGCGCGTGAGCTTGTCTTCAAACCACAAGGCATGCAGGTGCGCGATGGACTCGCCGATGGCGAAGGTGATCTGGTGTAAGTCCATGGCGCGGGTAAACAGCACCGGAATAATGTCCGCCGCACTGCAGGCGCGTTCGCTGCACGCTTGCATCACCTCGGCGAGCCGGTCACGGTGGTGGTCGTGCAACTGGCCGATGCGAATATGCATGCCGGTAAAGGGCTTGCCGTGCGATGGCAGCACCAGCGTGTCTTCGGGCAGTGCCTTGAATTTGTCGATGGAGTCCAGAAACAACACCAGCGCATTGGCCTCAGGCTCTTGCTCATACACGCTCACATTGGTGGAGATGCGCGGCAACATCATGTCGCCCCCGATCAGCACATTGAGGGCATCGCAGTACAAAGCGATGTGCTCGGGTGCGTGGCCGTAGCCGCTGATGCAGCGCCAGGTGTTCTTGCCAATGGTGACGGTCCCGCCATCGAGCATGCGGTGGTATTGCTCGGGTACCGATGGCACGAGCGACGGGAAGTAGTTCGTTCGCCCGCGAATTTGCGCCACCGTGTCGGGGTCGTTCAGACCGTGTGCGGCAAAGAAGGCGGCAGCCCGCTCACCACCAAAGGCAGTGGGGCCCATGCAGCCAAAACGCGCTATCTGGTAATCGGTGGCGCTGATCCACAACGGCGCGTCCCAGCGCTTGCACAGCCAATCCGCCAGGCCAATGTGGTCGGGGTGCATGTGGGTCACGATGACGCGCAGTACCGGCAAGCCTTCCAACTCGTTGGCAAAGATGCTTTCCCATTGGGTCTTGGCTTCGTCTTTGTGAATGCAGCAGTCCACAATGCTCCAGCCCTGTACTGTCCCGTTCTCGCCCTTGATCTCATCGCGCAGCAGCCACAGGTTGATGTGGTTGAGCGCAAACGGCAGCGACATGCGAATCCACTTGACGCCCGGTGCTACAACCATGCAGCGACCCATTTCAGGAAGGGCGTCACCCAGCGGGTAGTGAAGTTGCTTTTCCAGATCGTTCATAAGACCTTTTTGCTTCATAATTGACGTTTACGTAAACGTCAACTGGATTGGGCATTGTAGACAGCCATGCAAGGGCTTGCTGTCACGCATGTTGCGGATTGATTATGACCATCACCTACACCATTGGCGATCTGGCCCGGGAGTTCGATTTAACGACCCGGGCGATTCGTTTTTATGAAGATTTGGGGCTGTTGCAGCCCGAGCGCAGTGGCCCCGGGGGGCGCAGCCGGGTTTACACCGTGCGGGACCGCACGCGTCTCAAGCTCACTCTGCGCGCCAAGCGCCTAGGGCTCAGCCTGACCGAGGCCAAAGAGAT
>JBEEJM010000042.1:0-2612 GCA_041169205.1 Pseudomonadota bacterium
CAATGCGCACATTCAGGCCCGCCATGTGGAACACGCGGCGCAGCTGGGCCAGGTTGCTCAGGTAAAACGTGTTGCGCACCTGGTTGTCCGGAACGATCAGCAGGTTGCGCGCCTCGGGGCAGATTTTCTCAATCGCCGCCATGGCCGCCTGCACGGCCAGCGGCAGCATGGACGGGGTCAGATTGTGCCAGCTGGCGGGGAACAGGTCGGTGTCCACCGGGGCCAGCTTGAAGCCCGCGTTGCGCACATCCACCGAGCTGTAAAAGGGCGGCGTGTGCTCCATCCACTCCAGGCGAAACCAGCGCTCAATCGCGGGCATGGAGTCCAGAATGCGCTGCTCCAACTCGTTGATAGGGCCAGTCAGGGCGGTTACCAGATGCGGGACCATGTGTGCTTTCGAAAATTATCTAACCCAGATGGTGCGCGCAGCGCGCAAATCAAGCCCTAGCTGCGTACTTCGCCTTCGCCCAGCACCACATATTTCAGGGACGTCAGGCCTTCAATGCCGACCGGGCCACGCGCGTGGAATTTGTCGGTGCTGATGCCAATTTCGGCCCCCAGCCCATACTCAAAACCATCGGCAAAGCGGGTGCTGGTGTTGACCATGACGCTGGCCGAATCCACTTCGCGCAGGAACGCTTGTGCGTGCATGTGATCGCGGGTCAGGATGGCATCGGTGTGGTGGCTGCTGTACTGGTTGATGTGGGCAATCGCTTCGTCCAAACCGGCCACGACCTTGATGCTGACGATGGGTGCCAGATACTCTTCGTACCAATCTTGCTCGGTAGCTGGCACCAGATTTGCTACCAAATTAGTAGCTGCTTGCGCACTATCCACGGGGGCTACAGGCCTATTTTCCTTGAAAATGGCCAACGCCTCGGCATCGCAGCGCATCTCCACACCCTTGTCGGCGTAGACCTTGCCGATCAGTGGCAAAAACTCGGCCGCCACACCGCGTGCCACCAGCAGGCTCTCGGTCGCGTTGCAAGGGCTGTACTTGTTGGTTTTGGCGTTGTCGGCCACTTTGACGGCCATGGCGATATCGCAGGGGTCGTCCACATAGGTGTGGCAATTGCCGTCCAGGTGCTTGATGACGGGCACCTTGGCATCGCGGCTGATGCGCTCGATCAGGCCCTTGCCGCCGCGCGGAATGATCACATCCACATACTGCGGCATGGTGATGAGCTGGCCCACCACTTCGCGGTCGGTGGTTTGCACCAGTTGCACGGCGTTGGCGGGCAAGCCGCTCTCAACGAGCGCCTGCTGCACCAGTTTGGCCAGCGCCTTGTTGGAGTCAATCGCCTCGGACCCGCCGCGCAGAATGCAGGCATTGCCGCTCTTAATCGACAAGCTGGCCGCTTCGATCGTCACGTTAGGGCGGCTCTCGAAAATCATGCCGAACACACCAATCGGCACGCGCATCTGGCCCACGCGGATGCCGCTGGGCTGTTGGCGCATCGCCGTGATCTCGCCAATCACATCCGCCATGCTGGCCAGCTGCTCGCAGCCTTCGGCACAAGTTTCCAGCACCTTGGGCGTGAGTTTGAGCCGATCCACCATGGGCGCAGCCAAACCGGCGGCCATGGCACGTTCGATGTCTTTGGCGTTTTCCACCTGCAGGGCCTGGGTGTTCTCGCGCAGTAGCGCGGCCAGTTTGCGAAGTGCTATGTTTTTAGTAGCTGTCTGCGCACGCGCCATAAGGGCTGAGGCCGCTTTTGCCTGCAAACCCAGGGTCTGGGCGTACTCGGCGACGGAGAGGGTCTGGTTGATCGCGTTCATGCTGCCATTTTGGCAGATTGGCAAGCGTTCTAGCGGGGCTCCATCCGGTCACGCCGCGCCAGCGCCGGAAACAGCTTGAGCCAGCTTGCTGCAATCAGTACCGTGCCCACGCCGCCCAACACTACGGAGCCTACTGCGCCCATCACCGCCGCCGTTGCACCCGACTCAAACTCACCCAGCTGGTTGGAGGCGCCAATGAAGATAGAGTTCACCGCCGACACCCTGCCGCGCATGGCGTCCGGCGTCTCCAGCTGCACCAGCGTCATGCGGGTCACCACGCTGATGCTGTCAGCCGCACCCGTGACCACTAGGGCGATGAGCGACAGCACAAAGCTTTGCGACAGGCCAAATACCACCGTGGCCACACCAAACACGCCGACCGCCGCCAGCAGCCGGTGGCCCACATGGCGATTCAAAGGCCAGCGCAGCAAGGCCAGCGACATCAGCAGCGCCCCCGCCGCCGGAGCGGCGCGCAACACGCCCAGCCCCACGGGGCCAATGTGCAGAATGTCGCGGGCATAAATGGGCAAGAGCGCCGTGGCACCGCCCAGCAGCACGGCGAACAAATCGAGCGATGTCGCACCCAGCAGCACTTTGTGGCCCCACACGAACTTGAACCCTGCCAGCACCGACTCCAGCGTGGCGGCCAGCACCACGGTCTGGTGTTGGTAGTGCACCTTGAGCGTCAAACCGCCCGCCAAGACCAACAAGGCGACACAGGTGGCGTAGACCACGGTGGGGCCGAAGGTGTACAGCAAGCCCCCCAGCGCAGGTCCACAAATAATGGCGGCCTGCATGCCGCTGGAGCTGAACGCCGTGGCGCGCTGCAGCAG
>JBEEJM010000043.1:0-7507 GCA_041169205.1 Pseudomonadota bacterium
ATGGCCGGGTTGATGGTGTACTTGGCGATGTAGCGCTTGGCGCGGAAGTTGTCGTTGCGTGCCGTGTCGCCCTCTAGCGCGCCCCGCTGCGCCTTCATTTTGTCGGCCGTCTGCCAGGTGCGGATGATGACCTCGCCGACGCGGCCCATGGCCTGGCTGTCGCTGCTCATCATGGAAATCGCGCCCAGGTCGTGCAGGATGTCTTCGGCCGCAATGGTTTCCTTGCGAATGCGGCTTTCGGCAAACGCCAGGTCTTCGGCAATGCCCGCGTCCAGGTGGTGACAGACCATCAGCATGTCCACGTGCTCGTCCAGCGTGTTCTGCGTATACGGCATGGTCGGGTTGGTGGAGCTGGGCAAGAAGTTGGCCTGGCCGACCACTTTCAAAATGTCGGGCGCGTGGCCACCGCCCGCACCTTCGGTGTGGAAGGCGCAGAGTCCGCGGCCCTTCGTAGCTGCGATAGTGTTCTCGACAAAGCCTGATTCATTGAGCGTGTCGGAGTGGATGGCGACCTGCACATCGGTCTCGTCCGCTACGTCCAGGCAGTTGCTGATGGCGGCCGGCGTGGTGCCCCAGTCCTCGTGCAGCTTCAGACCGATGACACCGGCATTGACCTGCTCGTGCAGCGCGGCGGGCAGGCTGGCATTGCCCTTACCCAAGAAGCCCAGATTCATGGGGAAGGCATCCGCCGCTTGCAGCATGCGTTCAATGTTCCAAGGCCCCGGCGTGCAGGTGGTGGCAAAAGTGCCGGTGGCCGGGCCCGTGCCGCCGCCCAGCATGGTGGTCACGCCACTGGCCAGTGCTTCTTCAATTTGCTGCGGGCAAATGAAATGGATGTGCGAGTCGATGCCACCGGCGGTGACGATATTGCCTTCGCAACTGATGACTTCGGTGCCGGGCCCAATGATGATGTCCACGCCCGGCTGCACATCCGGGTTGCCGGCCTTGCCGATGGCCACGATGCGTCCGCCTTTCAGGCCAATGTCGGCCTTGACGATGCCCCAGTGGTCCAGGATCAGCGCGTTGGTCATCACGCAGTCCACGGCCCCCTCGGCACGCGTTCTTTGCGATTGCGCCATGCCATCGCGGATGGTTTTGCCACCGCCAAACTTCACTTCTTCACCATACGCGCCCGCTGCGAGCGTGTAGTCCTTCTCGACTTCAATGAGCATGTCAGTGTCCGCCAGGCGCACCCGGTCGCCAGTGGTGGGGCCAAAAATTTCCGCGTAGGCGCGGCGTCCAATGGTTGCCATAAATTCATCCTCCCCGAACGGAATCTAATTTGCCGTTCGTTAAGCCGCGAAAGCCATACACGATGCGGTCGCCAGAAAAATCCACCAGCTCCACCGTGCGTTGCTGCCCGGGTTCAAAGCGCACCGCCGAGCCCGATGCGATGTTCAACCGCATGCCCTGCGCCGCCGTGCGGTCAAAACCCAGTGCGCCGTTGGTTTCGGCAAAGTGGTAGTGCGAGCCGACCTGAATGGGTCGATCCGAGGTGTTTTTGACCAGCAGCGTGGTGGTGCGTCGGCCGGTGTTGAGGGCGTGTTCGCCGTCGTCTGTGAAAATTTCGCCGGGGGTCATGGTGCTACGTCCTATTCAGACCATCTGGGCCAGCAAGCCCACGCCCAACAAGGCGACTGCGGCACCCGCCACGCGGGGCAGCCAGACGTTGCGACCGCGCAGGGCCCAGCCCAAGGCAAGGCCAGTCGCGTGCAGCAGCACCGTGGCAGCCAGCATGCCCGCCAATGTCTGCAAAGCGTCGGTGTTGCCTGCCAGCTCAAGGCCATGGGCCAGCCCGTGGAACACCGCAAACACGCCTACCAGCAGGGCAGCAGCAAAGCCAGGAACACGCAGGCGCGTGACCACCAGAAGGCCGGTGACCAGCAAAGACGCGGCAATCATGGGCTCCACGGCGGGTAAGGCCACGCCCTGCAAGCCCATCAGGCTACCTGCCAGCAGCAGGCTGGCAAAGCCCGCAGGCCCCCACAGCAACTCAGGCCCGGCCCGGCGCGCCGCGAGCGCGCTCCACAGACCCACCGCCAGCATGGCCGCCAGATGGTCCATGCCGCCCAAGGGATGCAGAAAGCCCGCCAGCAGGCTGCTGTGTGCATGGCTTTCTATGCCAATATGGGCGCTAGCCCCCGTGGATAGTGCGCAAATAGCTATCAAAATAAGAGCGTTTTTGAATCGTGTGTGCATGGGGAGGCCTCCTTCAAATGATCGGTTGGTGGACGGTGACGAGTTTGGTGCCGTCGGGGAACGTGGCTTCCACCTGGATGTCGGGAATCATCTCGGCAATGCCGTCCATCACATCGGCGCGGCCCAATACCGTGCGGCCTTCGCTCATCAGCTGGGCGACCGTCTTGCCGTCACGGGCACCCTCCATCACCGCCGCGCTGATCAGGGCAATCGCTTCCGGGTAGTTCAGCTTCAGGCCCCTGGCCTTGCGCCGTTCCGCCAGCAATCCGGCTGTAAAGATGAGTAGCTTGTCTTTTTCGCGGGGCGTGAGTTCCATGGCGTTGGGGTGGTCGCTGTTGGTAATGGGAGTTTGTAACCGGGGCTACCCTTTTAAGCAATCCTCGTGCCCTGTTGCGGGCTTGTACGCCAAAGGCCGCAGTGGGGTGGGAGGCCTGGTTTGCGGGTGGCATGGAATCTGCACCCATCAGCCCAGTGCAACCCCCCATCCCAATCCTCTCCGCTGACGAAGCTCCTGCCCAGCGGGTGGTGAAGATCCGCCGCGACTACAACAACTGGGTGGCCTCCGAGACCATGGAAGACTACGCGCTGCGCTACGCGCCGCAGCGTTTTCGCAAGTGGTCCGAATGGCGCGTGGCTAACACGGCCTTCGGCGCGGCATCCTTCCTTATCCTCGAGGCGGTGGGTGCCACGCTCTTGGTGCAATACGGTTTTGTCAACGCGCTGTGGGCCATTCTGGCCACCGGGTTGGTGATCTTTCTGGCGGGCCTGCCCATTAGCGTGTACGCCGCGCGCTACGGCGTGGACATGGACCTGCTGACCCGCGGCGCGGGCTTTGGCTACATTGGTTCCACGCTCACTTCGCTTATCTATGCCTCCTTCACCTTCATCTTCTTCGCGCTGGAGGCCGCCGTCATGGCCTACGCGCTGGAGCTGGCGCTGGACATTCCCCCGACGTGGGGCTACCTGATTTGCGCGCTGGTGGTGATTCCTTTGGTCACGCATGGGGTGTCCACCATCAGCCGCTTACAAATCTGGACGCAGCCGCTGTGGCTGGTGATGCTGGTGGTGCCCTTCGGCTTTGTTTTGGTGCGCGATCCGCAGGCGTTTGCGGGCATCACGCACTACGCTGGTGATCTTGGTGTCGGGGGAGTTTTTGATGTGCACCTGTTTGGTGCTGCACTGACCGTGGGCATTGCCCTGATTACCCAGATGGGCGAGCAGGCTGACTACCTGCGTTTTATGCCGGAGCGGACGGCTGCGAACCGGGGCCGCTGGTGGCTGGGGGTGCTGGTGGGCGGGCCGGGTTGGGTGATCCTCGGGGTGATCAAGATGCTGGGCGGTGCGTATCTAGCCTACCTGGCCATCACCCACAGCGTTCCGCCGGAGCGCGCGGTGGACCCCAACCAGATGTACCTTGCCGCCTACGAATATGTGTTTCCCGTCCTGGGCTGGGCCGTTGCAGCGACCGCGGTGTTTGTGGTGGTCTCGCAGATCAAGATCAATGTGACCAACGCCTATGCCGGGTCGCTGGCCTGGAGCAACTTCTTCTCCCGGCTCACGCATAGCCACCCAGGAAGGGTGGTGTGGGTGCTATTCAATAGTGTGATTGCCTTCATGCTGATGGAGATGAATGTGTTCAAGGCGCTGGGGGATGTGCTGGGCCTGTACTCCAACATTGCCATTGCCTGGATCATGGCGGTGGTGGCCGATCTGGTCATCAACAAGCCGCTGGGCCTGTCCCCCAAGGGCATTGAGTTCAAGCGAGCCTATTTGTACGACATCAACCCGGTGGGTGTGGGTGCCATGACGCTGGCCTCCATCCTGTCGATCTCTGCATACCTTGGGTTCTTTGGTCCGCTGGCACAGGCGTTCTCCGCGCTGGTGGCGCTGGTGACTGCCATGGTGGCTGCGCCAGCGATAGCATGGCTCACCCAAGGCAAGTACTATCTGGCCCGCACGAGTGACCCCCACGTTCCATCGCATATAAAAAAGTGTGTGATTTGCGAACGCGAATACGAAGGCCCCGATATGGCCCACTGCCCGGCCTACCAAGGGCCGATCTGCTCGCTGTGTTGCACGCTGGACGCGCGCTGTGGTGATGTTTGCAAGCCGCACGCCAGTCTGGCGGTGCAGTGGTCCGGGGCCTTACGCTGGTTGCTGCCCAGACGGGTCTGGCCATTTCTGGACACCGGGCTGGGCCATTTCATTCTGCTCATGCTGATCATCGTGCCGCTGCTGGCCACGGTGTTTGGCATGTTCTACCGTCAGGAGCTGGGGGCGATTGCGGCCATGCCGGAGCAAAGTGCAGCATTGGAGATTGCATTGCGCTCCGGATTCAGCAAGGCATTTGCGGCGCTGCTGCTGCTGTCGGGCATCGTGGCGTGGTGGCTGGTGCTGGCGCACAAGAGCCGCCAGGTGGCACAGGAGGAGTCCAACCGCCAGACCCACCTGCTGATGCGCGAGATCGAGTCCCACCGCCAGACCGACGAGGCCCTACAGGCTGCCACTGCCACTGCCGAACGGGCCAAGCTGCAGGCCGAGCAGGCCAACCACGCCAAGAGCCGCTACATCAGTGCCATCAGCCATGAATTGCGTACGCCGCTCAACAGCATCCTGGGCTATGCCCAGTTGATGGGTGAAGATGCCTCCATCCCCGCCCATCGCAAGCAGGCCGTGAGC
Organism: Pseudomonadota bacterium; assembly: GCA_041169205.1. Classification (GTDB taxonomy): domain Bacteria; phylum Pseudomonadota; class Gammaproteobacteria; order Burkholderiales; family Burkholderiaceae_C; genus Allorhodoferax. The sequence goes on from JBEEJM010000043.1 coordinate 4,879, forward strand.
GTGATCAGGCGCGGTGGTGAGCATTTGCTGTCGTTGATCGAGGGCACGTTGGACATGGCCCACATCGAGTCGGGCAAGCTCACGCTCAATGTGAAGCCCATGCAGTTTGCCAGCGGCATGGCGGAGCTGGCCAGCATGTTCGAGCTGCAGGCTGCGGCCAAAGGCCTGCGGTTTGATTTTGAGGTGCACGGCAGTATTCCCGAGTGGGTGCGTGCCGACGAAAAGCGGGTGCGGCAAATCTTCTTCAATCTGCTGGGCAATGCCATCAAGTTCACGCAGCAGGGCGGTGTGACTTTGCGTCTGCGCTATGCCCGCGAGATGGCCCAGGTGGAAGTGGTGGATACCGGTCCCGGCATGACCCAGGATGACCTCGACCGCATTTTTGAACCCTTTACCCGCGGGGCAAGTGCAGCGGCTGGCAGTGCCGGCTCCGGGTTGGGTCTGACGATTGCGAAGATGCTGACCGATCTGATGGGGGGTGAGCTTTCAGCCACCAGCACATCGGGCGCGGGTTCTGTGTTTCGTGTACGCCTGTTTTTGCCGGAACTGCACCTGCCTGCCGAAGCCGTGCGCAAGATGCCTTTGCTGGCGCAGCGCAAGGCGCGGCTGGGCTATGTGGGGCCGCGCCGCAAGGTGCTGGTGGTGGACAACGAAGAAGCCGACCGCGAGCTGCTGGTCAGCCTGCTGGAGCCTCTGGGGTTCGAGGTGCGCACGGCCGCCAGCGGGCACGACTGCCTGGATCTGATGGCCACCGGCTTGCAGCCGGATGTGGTGTTTCTGGACCTGGCCATGCCGGGCATTGACGGTTGGGAAACCCTGCGCAGAATTCGATCCAGCACCGCGTTGGGCGGAGCACAGCCGCAGGTGGCGATCGTTTCGGCGAATGCGTTCGACCAGGGGCTGGACAACGGCCTGGGGCTGCCACCCGAAGACTTCATTGTCAAACCGGTGCGACATACCGAGTTGCTGGACTGGCTGGAGCGCAAGCTCGCGCTGCAGTGGTTGGATGTGCCTGCGCCATCGACCGCCGTATCTCCCAATGTGCAGGAGACAGTCGGGAAGATGCCACCGCCTGTGCAATGCCAGGCGCTGCTGGAGGTGGTGCGCCTGGGCTATTACCGCGGCATCATGAACCAGCTGGAAGCGTGGGGGCCTGCCTACCCCGAGTGCGATGGTTTTACCCAAGGCATGGTGAAGCTTGCGCGGCAGTACCAGTTTGAGGCCATGGCAGAGCAACTGCAGAAAGCACTGGATGCAATCCATACCGACTAACCTGCCCATGGACCCACCCGACACGCTGGACCGCGCGAACAGCGATGTCGTGCTCATCGTGGACGACGTGCCCGACAACCTGTCGGTGCTGCACGACGCGCTGGATGAATCGGGCTACACCGTGCTGATCGCCACCTCGGGTGAGGCGGCGCTGCAACGCGCCACGCAGGGCTTGCCCGACATCATTCTGCTGGACGCCATGATGCCGGGCATGGACGGTTTTGAAGTGGCGCGTCGGCTCAAGGCCGATCCGCAGACCACGCACATTCCCATCATCTTCATGACCGGTCTGACCGAGACCGAGTACCTGGTCGCGGCGCTGGAGTCGGGCGGCGTGGACTATGTCACCAAGCCCATCAAGCCCAAAGAGGTGCTGGCCCGTATGGGGGTGCATCTGACCGGTGCGCGCGAGCGGCGCCAGACCCGCAACGCGCTGGACGCTTTTGGTTACGCCACCATCACCGTGCGCGCGCTGGATGGCTGCCTGATGTGGCAAACCCCGCTGGCGCGCGAGCTGCTGGAGCGCTACTGTGGCACCAGAGCACCACAGACCCCACCTGACGTTCTCCGGTGGCTGCAGACCAGCTTGCAGACACTGGAGCGCGGTGGCGAGCTGGGCAAGTTCAGCCTGGAACAAGGCCCCAAACGCCTGACCTTTCGCCTGCACCAGCAGATCGGTGACAGCGACGCTGGGGGCGACTGGCTCATCGTGATGCGCGAAGAATCCGACACGGCCGTGATCGAAGCCATGAGCCTGTGTTTCAAGCTCACCGCCAAAGAGGCAGAGGTGCTCTACTGGGTCGTCAAAGGCAAGACCAACAAGGACATTGGTGACATCCTGGGCAGTAGCCCCATGACGGTGAAGAAACACCTGGAGCGGGTATTCGTGAAGCTGGGTGTGGAAACGCGCACCTCGGCGGCAGGTATGGCCATGACGCGCATTCGCCAGTTGCACCCCCAGTTTGAAGGCTAGGCGGCAGGTCTTGCCTGGCATGTACGCCACTCGGCGTATTTCCGTTTCTTTGCTGCTTCCCTAAAGTTGATCCATCGCATCGCACGACTGCACTACGCGGATTTGCGAGGAGCGAGATGTCACCCTAACTCTCGGAGAAGCCCATATGCAACGTCAAGATTCCCGTCGCTTTACCCTGAAGGCACTCACTGCTGCCGTCGCTTTGACAACCTTGTCCGCCATGCCAGCGTTTGCCGCGGACACCATCAAGGTCGGCATTCTGCACAGCCTCTCGGGCACCATGGCCATTTCGGAAACCGTGTTGAAAGACACGGTGCTGATGGCCATCGATGAAATCAACGCCAAGGGTGGCGTGCTGGGCAAGAAGCTCGAACCCGTGGTGGT
>JBEEJM010000044.1:0-5338 GCA_041169205.1 Pseudomonadota bacterium
GTCGTAGATGATCGGCGTATCAAAGCGGTCGCGGAGTGCTTCGATATCGCGCTTCACGGTGGCTTTGGCAACCTCCAGCTCTTCAATCAGCCCATGCATATCGATGCCAGGCCGGGCAAGCAATAGTTCTTTGAGCCTGTAGAGTCGGTCATTCAGCATAGATGTACTCCCTAATCGCCTTTGCGGCTGTATTTGACATGAGAACGAGATGAAGATTGATGAACTATTCCCGCAGATTGTCGGTGATCGAACCTCATTGAGCAGGTCGCCCAAGTGGCACCATCTGCCGAATCCCATCCGGTGCTGGGTTGCGCCTGGAAAGGCGTTACGCTCTTAGGCTTGATTCGGCTGCTGTGGACGCGGCCTATTGACCACCTTTACGGAATGAACGCCATGGACATGAAGACTTCCCCCCTATCCCTGCTAAAAGACCCCAGCCTGTTCAAAACCGACGCCCTGATCAACGGGCAGTGGGTGTCCGGCACCAGCCGGTTTGACGTGCTCGACCCCGCCACCGGGCACAAGCTGGCCGATGTAGCCAATATGGGCCCCAAAGACGCCGAAGTGGCCATCGCCGCCGCCAACGCAGCCTGGCCCGCTTGGCGCAACAAAACGGGCAAAGAGCGCAGCATTATTTTGCGCAAGTGGTTTGACCTGCTCATGGCCAACCAGGAAGACCTGGGCCGCCTGATGACGGCCGAGCAGGGCAAGCCGTTTGCCGAGGCCAAAGGCGAAGTGGCCTACGGTGCCAGCTTTGTGGAGTGGTTTGCCGAAGAAGCCAAGCGCGTCAACGGCGAGACCCTGCCCCAGTTTGACAACAACCGCCGCCTGATGGTGATCAAGCAGCCCATTGGGGTGTGCGCGGCCATTACACCGTGGAACTTTCCCCTGGCCATGATCACCCGCAAAGTAGCCCCCGCGCTGGCGGCCGGTTGCCCGGTGGTGATCAAGCCCGCGGAGCTGACCCCGCTGACCGCCTTGGCCGCAGCCGAACTGGCCATGCGTGCGGGCATTCCAGCAGGCGTGCTCAATATTTTGAGTGCCGATGCCGACAACTCCATCGCCATTGGCAAGGTCATTTGCGCCAGCGACACCGTGCGCCACATCAGCTTCACCGGCAGCACCGAAGTCGGCCGCATTTTGATGGCGCAAAGCGCACCCAGCATCAAGAAAATGTCGCTGGAGTTGGGCGGCAATGCACCGTTCATCGTGTTTGACGATGCCGACATTGACAGCGCTGTCGAAGGCGCGTTCGCCAGCAAATACCGCAATGCGGGCCAAACCTGCGTGTGCACCAACCGCTTCTATGTGCAGGCCGGTGTGTACGACCAGTTCGTAGAAAAGTTTGCGGCCAAAGTGCGCACGGCCAAAGTCGGCAACGGCTTTGACGACGGTGTCAACCAGGGCCCGCTGATTGAAGAGGCCGCGCTGGTCAAAGTGCAGCGCCACGTGGAAGATGCCGTGGCCAAGGGCGGCCGTGTGCTGGTGGGTGGCAAGCGCCTGGGCGGTCAGTTTTTTGAGCCCACCGTGGTGGCCGATGCCACCGCCGACATGCTGTGCGCCACCGAAGAAACCTTTGGCCCGTTCGCGCCGATATTCAAATTCACCACCGAACAAGAAGCGATAGATGCGGCCAACAGCACCGAGTTTGGCTTGGCCAGCTATTTCTATAGCCGTGACATTGGCCGCATTTACCGGGTAGGCGAAGCACTGGAATACGGCATGGTCGGCGTGAACGTGGGCATTCTGGCCACCGAACACGTGCCGTTTGGTGGCGTCAAGCAATCCGGCCTGGGCCGAGAAGGCTCGCACCACGGCATGGACGACTATGTGGAAATCAAATACCTCTGCATTGGCGACATCCTCAAGTAAACCCGACATGGCACACACCACTTCCGACACCGCCGCCCACACCGCGTCGATCTCCGCCGAACAGCAAGCCCAATTGCTCAGCGCCGCCCGCGCGGCACGGCAATCGGCCTATGCGCCCTACTCCAAGTTTTTGGTAGGCGCAGCGGTGTTGGACGACCAGGGGCGCGTCCACAGCGGCTGCAATGTAGAAAACGCCGCTTACCCCGAAGGCGTGTGCGCCGAAGCCGGGGCCCTGAGTGCCATGGTGCTGGCAGGCAGCACCCACGCCCGCGCCGTGCTGGTGGTGGGTACCGGCGGTCAGTGGATCACGCCGTGCGGCGGTTGCCGCCAAAAGCTGCGCGAATTTTGCGCACCCGACACGCCCATTTTTACGGCCAACACCACGGCCATGGGCCCGTGCTACACCCTGGCCGAGCTGCTCCCCCAAGGCTTTGGCCCAGACCACTTAAGCGCCTCACCGTAGTAAATGCCTGAACAAAGACAGCCCAGGCATTAATTGCCTAGGCATGTATAATTCAAGCCATGACCCAAAAGCCTGTGCAAGCAGTGGCCCCGCCAGCGGCCCCCTTTTACGATCCTGAGAACTACCGGCCGGAAGAAAGCGTGGGTTACCTCATGCGGCAGATTCTGAGCACGGTGGCCCAAGAGGTAGAGCTCCAACTGGCCCACACCGAGCTCACCAATGCGCAGTGGATACCCCTTTTCAAGCTGTACACCGGCTGCGCCTCCACCGTGGCCGAGTTGGCGCGGCACAGCGACCTGGATGCCGGTGCCATGACCCGGCTGCTCGACCGCCTGGAAGCCAAAAACCTCTGCCAACGCGTGCGTTCCGAAACCGACCGACGCGTCGTCAACATCACCTTGACCGATGCCGGCAAGTTGGCCGCACAAGACATTCCCCGCGTGCTCAGCCGCGTGCAAAACGGCTATCTGGCCGGTTTTACCGCTGACGAATTTGAAGCCCTCAAAGGCTACTTGCGCCGCATCCTGACCAACGCCAAAAACACTCCCGGAGACCCGAATGCGGTTTGACCCCCAATTGACATCCAGCCTGCGCCTTACCTTGAGCGCCATAACTCTGGCAACGTTGGCATCGCTGACAGCCTGTGCCAACTTCAGCGGCATCACATCGCAAGCCAAGCCACTCGACGCCCAGGCACTCAACCTGATCACCCCGGCCTCAGCTGCTACCTCGCCCGCGCCCTTGGCGCTGGACGCCCAGTGGTGGTTGGGCTTTGGCGACACGCAACTCAACCGCCTGGTGGAGCAGGCACTCGCCAGCCACCCCAGTCTGCGCAGTGCCCAGGCACGGCTGGCACGGGCACGGGCTGTGAGCGACCTGGTAGCTGCCGCCGATGGCCCACAAGTGGGTGTCGGGCTCGATGCCACGCACCAGCGCTTCACGGCCACGGGTTTGTATCCGCCACCGCTGGCAGGGGCGGTGTACGACACCGGCACGTTGCAAGTGGCCGGCACCTGGGAGCTAGACCTGTTTGGCAAAAACCGCGCTGCACTCGATGCGGCCATTGGTCAAACACGGGCCGCAGAAGCCGACGCAGCGGCCGCCCGCATGCTGCTGGCCAGCAATGTGGCGCGCACTTACTTTTCGCTGGTGCGTACCCACGCGCAGCTCGACGTGGCACAGCGCACGTTGGCGCAGCGTCAACAAACCTTGGCACTGGTGCAAGACCGTGTCAAAGCCGGACTGGACACCCAGCTAGAGCAACAGCAAAGCGAAAGCGCCCTGCCCGATGCCCGTATGCAAATCGAGGCCCTGAAAGAACAAAAGGCCTTGGCCCTGAATGCTTTGGGTGCACTCATTTCACAGTCAAATAGGCCACTAGCCCTCGAATTACCTGCGCAAGCAGCTATTAAAACAATAGCAACCACGTCGACGGTTCCGATCGATCTGTTGGGCCGACGTGCCGATATTTCAGCAGCACGGTGGCGCGTAGAAGCGGCCACGCGCGACGTGGACAGTGCCAAAGCCCAGTTCTACCCCAACATCAATCTCACCGCATTTGCCGGCTACTCCAGCATCGGCTTGGACCGCCTTTTGCAGACCAATAGCCAGCAATGGGGCGTGGGGCCGGCCATACGGCTGCCGCTGTTTGACGGTGGGCGCCTGCGGGCCAATCTGCGCGGCAAGACAGCCGACCTGGACGGCTCCATCGAAAGCTACAACGCGCTGGTGCTCGACGCCGTGCGCGATGTGACGGACCAACTCACCTCGACCCAGGCCATTGCCCGACAGCAGACCGAGCAGGCCCAGGCGCAAACCTCGGCCGAAGCGGCCTACACGATTGCCCTACAGCGCTACCAAGCCGGTCTGGCCAACTACCTCAATGTATTGAGCGCAGAGACCGCCGTGTTGGCGCAGCGTCGTCAGGCCGTGGACCTGGCCGCGCGCGCCTTGGACACGCAGGTTCAACTCATCCGTGCGCTGGGGGGTGGCTTTCAAGCTGAAACCGCAGCAGCCACCACCGCACCCCAATCGACCCTTGCCAAAGTAAGCACACCATGAACGCACCACAAAACACCTCCGTCAAACCTGCAACGTCCGCACGTAAAAAAGCCCTTACCGGCGTTGGACTGGCTGTCGCCATCGGCCTGGGCTGGGGTGGCTACGAGTGGCTGATGAACCACTCGCTGGAAGACACGGACAACGCCTACGTACAAGGCAACGTGATTCAAATCACACCGCAAATGGGTGGCATGGTCACCGCCGTGCTGGCCGATGACACCGACTTTGTCAAAGCCGGACAGTCGCTGGTACAACTCGACCCTGCGGACGCCAAAGTGGCGCTGGACCAAGCCGAAGCCAACCTCGCGCAAGCCGTGCGCCAAGTGCGCACGCTGTACGCCAACAACGGCACACTGGGCACGCAAATCACCCTGCGCCAGGCCGACATTTCCAAAGCCCAAACCGACGTGGCCCGCGCCACGGACGACCTGAGCCGCCGCCTAGCCCTGGTGGGCAATGGCGCCGTGTCCAAAGAAGAGCTCAACCACGCGCAGTCGCAACTGGCCGCCGCGCAAAACGCGTTGGCTGCGGCCCAGGCCGGTGTGGCCGCTGCGCGCGACCAACTCACCAGCAACCAGTCCCTGACCGATGGCACGCGCATAGAGTCGCACCCCAGCGTGTTGGTGGCAGCCGCCAAGGTATGCGAGGCCTACCTGGCTTTGCACCGCACCAGCCTGCCCTCGCCCGTGGATGGCTATGTGGCCAAACGCACGGTACAGCTGGGCCAGCGCGTGGCCGCAGGGGCTCCGCTGATGTCCATCATTGCGCTCAACCAGCTGTGGGTGGACGCCAATTTCAAGGAGGTGCAACTGCGCAACATTCGCATTGGCCAGCCCGTCACGCTGACCGCCGACCTGTACGGTAAAAAGGTCGAATACAGCGGCACCGTGACCGGCCTCGGCGCGGGCACCGGCGCAGCATTTGCCTTGCTACCGGCACAAA
>JBEEJM010000045.1:0-3662 GCA_041169205.1 Pseudomonadota bacterium
ATGGTGGAGCTGGCGGGATTTGAACCCGCGTCCACAAGCCTTCTTCGAACAGTTCTACATGTGTAGCCGTCTGATTTGGATCTCACTTTTCACATCGCGCAGTGGCACGCTATGCAAATCGCCAGCAACCTATTTTCTCGATCCGCCCTAAGTTACCCAAGGCAGGCCCAGCCGAATAAAATTACCCCACAGCCTGGATAGCCTGATCTTGCGATCTGACCACCCTTGCCCAGCCGATCGGCTGACTGTTGTGAGGCTCACGCGCGATTAAGCGGCGAGTGCGAAACGTTCGTCGTTTGCAGTTAGTTTGTTTGAATCAGTTTTACGAGCACACTCAGCTCGACATGCCCTGCTACGCGTCCGAACCCGTGTCGAAACCAGTGCAGCCCCTCAAACTGTATTTTAGGCGTTTACCAGCAATTGCAAGAGGTCAATTGGAGAATTAATCTCCGCATGGGCACCCCAGCTTGCAATGTCTGCCTGGCTACCCAAATAGCCGTAGGTGGCGGCGACCGTACCCATGCCAGCAGCCAGACCGGCGACAACGTCGCGCTCATCGTCGCCCACATACAGGCACTGCGCAGGCTCCAGCCCCATGCGGCGTGCGGCCTCCAGCAGTGGCTCAGGGTGGGGTTTTGCGTGCGGGGTGGTGTCACCACTGATGATGGTTTCTGCCGTGGCGAATAGGTCCATAGCACGTGTCAACGGGTCGGTGAACCGCGAAGACTTATTCGTTACCACGCCCCAGCGCACCCCTTTGGCCTTCAGTGCCGCAACCAAATCCGTCACGCCCGCAAAAATATAAGTGCGTTGCGTCATGCAGGCCGCATAGTTGGCAAAAAACTCCTCCCGCATTGCGTCGTAATCCGGCGTCTCAGGTGTCATGCCAAAAGCAATGCCCAACATACCGCGTGCACCCGCACCGGCCATGGGGCGGTAGGTTTCGAGTGGCAAAGAGGGCATGCCCCGCGCCACACGCATTTGATCAGCCGCAGCACCCAGATCGGGTGCGCTGTCAATCAAGGTGCCGTCCAAGTCAAACAGCACGGCCGCCACGTTCGAGAACTGCATTTTCATGCGCCAACCAATGGCTTACGCATGGCAAACATGTAGTTCACACTGGTATCGGCGCTGAGCCAGTAACGTTGTGTCAAGGGGTTGTATTCCATGCCACGGGTGTGGCAAAGATCCAGACCCGCACTGCGAGCATAGGCAGCCAACTCGCTGGGACGGATCATTTTGGCGAATTCATGCGTGCCGCGTGGCAGCATGTTCAAAAGGTACTCTGCGCCCACAATGGCGAATAGAAACGACTTGGGGTTGCGATTGATGGTGGAGAAAAACACCCAGCCGCCCGGCTTGACCAAGGTGGCGCAAGCCTGAACGATGGAAGCCGGGTCAGGAACATGCTCCAGCATCTCCATGCACGTGACCATATCAAACTGCCCAGCAGATTCGTCAGCGAGCGCCTCTGCACTCACTTCACGGTAAGCAACACGGGGAGTCTGTGCCTCCAAGGCGTGCAATTGTGCAATTTTTAAGGCTTTGGTGGACAAATCGATGCCCAGCACGTCTGCCCCGTTGCGTGCCATCGCGTCCGCCAGAATGCCGCCGCCACAGCCAACGTCGAGGGCGCGTAAATGGGCCACCGGGCAAATGCTGTTGATCCAATCCAGCCGCAAGGGATTGATCAGATGCAGGGGGCGAAACTCGCTGTCCATGTCCCACCAGCGGTGGGCCAGTTCAGAAAATTTGGCGAGCTCCGCCGGATCGGCATTCAAAAGAGTTGTCATAGCAGGATTATCAGGCAACAAAAAACCCGCCTAAGCGGGTTTTTTGATTCATCCCAAGGGAAGATTACTTGGCAGCGCGGGTACCGACCACTTCGATCTCAACGCGGCGGTTTTTAGCCTTGCCTTCTTTGGTCTTGTTGTCAGCAACTGGCTGCTTCTCGCCCTTGCCTTCGGTGTAAACACGGTTCTTTTCGATGCCTTTGGACACCAAGTAAGCCTTCACAGCTTCGGAACGTGCAACAGACAGCTTCTGGTTGTAAGCGTCGCTACCGTCGGAGTCAGTGTGACCCACAGCAATGATGACTTCCAGGCTGATGCCCTTGACTTTACCGACCAAGTCATCGAGCTTGGCTTTGCCTTCTGGCTTCAACACAGATTTGTTGGTGTCAAAGAAAGCGTCTGCAGCGTAAGTCACTTTGGCAGCTGCAGCGGCAGGAGCGGCAGGAGCTGGAGCAGCGGCGACAGGCGCGGGTGCAGCAACGGCAGCTGGAGCAGTGGCGACAGGCGCGGGTGCAGCGGCCTTAGGAGCAACGATAGCACCGTCGCAACCAGCAGCAGCAGTGGCAGGAGTCCAGCTGGCATCACGCCAGCATTCGCCGGAAACGTTCTTCCAGACGTCGCCAGCAGCACTGCGCCAGTTTTCGATTTGTTGAGCGCCGGCTGCAGTAGCGAGTGCTGCGGTAGCGATCAGGACGGCTACTTTGTTCAATTTTTTCATGACTTTCCTTCTTTGAGCGGAGCAAACTGCAGCAGCGCTGCGATTAATAAATGGCGTGACATACGGTTAGAAACCATCTGTAACGGTGAGGATATTGTGCCATAGGAAGCTTATGCCTTTATCACGCACATTCAGTTACGAGACTTAGTTCACACTCGCGCACCAAAATGTTGCGGGCATGCTACATGGATCGGGCCGTAGAATCGCAGGTTGCCCCAGATATAGCCACGAATCCTCCATGACCCAGTTCGCCAAAGAAACCCTGCCCATTAGTCTTGAAGAGGAAATGCGGCGCAGCTACCTCGATTACGCCATGAGCGTGATCGTGGGCCGCGCCCTGCCTGATGCGCGGGACGGCTTGAAACCGGTACACCGGCGCGTGCTGTTCGCCATGCACGAGCTCAACAACGACTGGAACCGGGCTTACAAGAAGTCGGCCCGTATTGTGGGTGACGTGATTGGTAAATACCATCCGCACGGCGACCAGTCGGTGTACGACACCATCGTTCGCATGGCGCAAGATTTTTCGATGCGCCACATGCTGGTGGACGGTCAGGGCAACTTCGGCTCGGTGGACGGCGACAACGCAGCGGCTATGCGTTACACCGAAATCCGGCTGGCAAAAATCGCGCACGAGTTGCTGGCCGATCTGGACAAGGAAACCGTGGACTTCGGGCCCAACTACGACGGCTCCGAAAAAGAGCCCTTGGTGCTCCCCACCCGCATCCCCAACCTGCTGGTCAACGGCTCGGGCGGTATTGCCGTGGGGATGGCCACCAACATCCCGCCACACAATTTGAACGAAGTCGTGGACGCATGCCTGCACATGCTGCGCAAGCCTGACGCCACCATCGACGAGCTGATGGAAATCATCCCGGCGCCTGATTTCCCCACCGCCGGTATTATTTACGGCATCAACGGTGTGAAGGACGGCTACCGCACCGGCCGCGGCCGTGTGGTGATGCGCGCCAAGTGCCATTTTGAAGACATCGACAAAGGCCAACGCCAGGCCATCATCGTCGACGAGCTGCCCTACCAGGTCAATAAAAAGACCCTGCAAGAGCGTATGGCTGAGCTGGTGCACGAGAAGAAGATTGAAGGCATCAGCCACATCCAGGACGAGTCGGACAAATCCGGTATGCGCCTGGTGA
>JBEEJM010000046.1:0-2912 GCA_041169205.1 Pseudomonadota bacterium
ACGAGTCTGGAGAGCTGGGTTTCAAAGTGCTGGTGGGCGGTGGCATGGGCCGCACGCCGGTCATCGGCACCACCATCCGCGAGTTTTTGCCTGCGCTGCAGATCATGAATTACCTCGAAGCCGTGGTGCGCGTCTACAACCGCTGGGGCCGCCGCGACAATATGTACAAGGCGCGCATCAAGATTTTGGTGAAGGCCGAAGGCCAGCGCTATATCGACGAGGTGGAAGCCGAGTACCAGCAGATCCTGACCGTGGACGGCGCGCCGCACACCATCACGCAGGCCGAGCTGGACCGCGTTTCAGCATCGTTTGTGCCGCCAGCCCTCGTGGATGCTGCGCGAGCAGCTACTAAAAGCATAGCGAATACGACCACGGTACCCGCCGAGCGCCAGAAGGACTACGACCGCTGGTTGCAGCAAAACGTGGCCGCGCACCAGAACCCCACGCTGCGTTCTGTGACCCTGAGCTTCAAGCGCTTGGGCCAGGCTCCCGGCGATGCCGATGCCGACCAGCTCGACACCGCAGCCGCCTTGGCCGACGAGTTTTCAGCCGGTGAAGTGCGTGTCACCCACGACCAAAACCTGCTGTTGCCCTGGGTCAACGTGGCCGACCTGCCCGCCCTGTGGGTGGCCGCCAGCCACGCCGGTTTGGCGCGCAGCAACATCCGCCTGCTGACCGACATGATTGCCTGCCCCGGCGGTGACTTCTGCGCACTGGCCAATGCCCGCTCCATCCCCATCGCCGAGGCCATCACCGAGCGCTACCAGGACATGGACGAGCTGCACGACCTGGGCGAGATTGACCTGCACATCAGCGGTTGCATCAACTCCTGCGGCCACCACCACAGCGTCCACATTGGCATTCTGGGCGTCGATAAAGACGGCAAAGAGTGGTACCAGGTGTCCCTGGGCGGCTCCGACGGCTCCACGCTGAGTGGCGACGCCATCCCCGGCAAGGTGGTTGGCCCGTCGTTTGCGGGCGGCGAAGTGCCCGGCGTGATTGAAGCGCTGCTGGACGCCTTCCGCCTGAACCGCGTCGGCCGCGAGACCTTTATCGACTGCGTGAAGCGCGTGGGTTTCGAGACCTTCAAGGCAGCCGCCAACAGCGCCCGCCTGGCCGACAAACACGAAGATTTGCACGCGCTACCCAAGTCGACTGGCTACGCCAAAGACGCCCAGGAAGCCTGAGTTCACCGACGTGACGAAAGAAATTACTATGAAATTGATAGCTGCTAGCGCACATTCCACAGGGGCTACAGGCGCAAATGCCTTGGAAATCGCCAATACCGAAGACCCCCGCACGCTGGACCTGACGGGGATGACCCGCATCGACCTGCACTTCCCCAAGTTCACCGATGGCCGCGCTTTCAGCCAGGCCTTTTTGCTGCGCCGCCGCTTAGGGTTTACCGGCGAGATTCGCGCCACGGGTGACGTGCTGATTGACCAGCTGGTGCAAATGGAACGCACCGGGTTCGACGTGGCGGTGCTGCGCGAAGACCAAAACCTCGACTATGCCAAAGCCCAGTTTGACCGCTACCGCGCCTTCTACCAGGGCGACGCCGTGACCGTGAAGCCAGTGTTCTCACGTGAAGGAGCCCTGGCATGAGCAACGAATCCTCATCCCTGGGCAGCCGCTTCGCCCCACAAGCTCAACCCGCTGGCAGCGCTGTCACCCGCAACGCGGAAGCCAGCGCCGAATATGTGATCAAGCTGGCCGAAGCCAAGGGCGTGCTGGCCCAAGCCGCGGCGCAGTACGCTGGCATTGACGGCGGCCCGGCCACCGTGACCCAAGCCTCCAGCCTGGGCGCGGAAGACGTGGTCATCAGCCACCTGATCAACAGCCTCCAACTCGACATCGGCATCTTCGTGCTGGAAACCGGCGCGCTGCACCAGGAAACCTTGGACCTGCTGGAACGCTTCAAAGCCAGCAGCCGCGCACCCGTCACCATCTACACGCCCGTCGCGGAGTCGGTGGTGCAATTTGTCGCCCGCGAAGGCAAGGATGCGATGTACAAAAGCATCGAATTGCGCAAAGCCTGCTGCGGCATCCGCAAGATGGAGCCGCTGAACCGCGCACTGGCTGGCAAAGACGCCTGGATTACCGGCTTGCGCCGCGAGCAAAGCGGTGCCCGTGCGGAAGTGCCACTGGTCGACACCAGCGAGAAGCGCATCAAAATCAACCCCTTGGCCAACTGGACTTGGGGCGATGTGTGGCACTGCATCCAACAAAACAAGCTGGACTACAACCCCCTGCACGACCAGTTTTTCCCCAGCATTGGCTGCGAGCCCTGCACCCGCGCCATCAGCCTGGGCGAAGACTTCCGCTCCGGCCGCTGGTGGTGGGAAGACGAGAATGCCAAAGAGTGCGGACTGCACGTGAAACATGATGAAGCCAAACCATGAACGCTATGACTGAACCCACCCATTTCGAACGCCTCTCCACCCAGCACCTTGACGCACTGGAAGAAGAAACGATTTTCATCCTGCGCGAAGTGGCGGCTGCGTTCGAGCGCCCCACGTTGCTGTTCTCGGGCGGCAAAGACTCGCTGGTCATGCTCAAGTGCGCTGAGAAGGCCTTCGGCGCGGGCCGCATTCCCTACCCGCTGCTGATGATCGACACCGGCCACAACTTCCATGAGGTGACCGATTTCCGTGACTTCCGCGCAACAGAATTGGGCGCTGAGCTCATCGTGCGTAGCGTCGAGGATTCGATGGCCCGTGGCACGGTGCGCCTGGCCCACCCCGGCGAGAGCCGCAATGTGCACCAGTCGGTCACGCTGCTCGAAGCCATTGACGAATTCCGCTTTGACGCGCTCATCGGCGGTGCCCGCCGCGACGAAGAAAAGGCCCGCGCCAAAGAGCGCATTTTTTCCCACCGCGACAGCTTCGGCCAGTGGCAGCCCAAGGCCCAAC
>JBEEJM010000047.1:0-5287 GCA_041169205.1 Pseudomonadota bacterium
TGCTGGGGCCGCTGTTCGAAAAAGTGATTGCTTGGCGTGTGCTCGACACGCTGATTGCCCTGGTGATGCTGGCGCTGGCAGTCAGCTTGTTGCTGCTCTAACCGACCCAGTTCAGACCCTGTTCAAACTTTCGCCAGCAGCGTGGCCACTTCCGCCGATGACCGCACGCCCAGCTTGGCGTACACCCGGGCGCGGTACACCTCCACGGTGCGCATGGACACATTCATCTCGTCGGCAATCACTTTGTTGAGCTTGCCCGCCGCCACGCGGTGCATCACATCCTGCTCGCGCTGGGTGAGCCCGGCCAGTTTGGCTCCGCGCGAATCACCCTCGGCCAAGCGCGCCTGCTGCGCGTCGTCCGCGGCCATGGCATTGCGCACCTGGTCTACCAGGTCGGTGTCGCCAAACGGTTTTTCTACAAAATCAAAGGCACCTTTTTTCAGGGCGTCCACCGCCATGCGGATATCCCCATGGCCGGTCAAAAAGATCACCGGCACCTGGATACCGCGTGCCACCAGTTCATCGTGCACCTGCAGGCCCGACAGGGGCTCCATGCGCACATCCAGCAGAATGCAACCACGCAATGCCCCTCCAACGGGGTCGGCCAGCCGCGCCAGCAGCGCCGGACCGCCATCGTAGCTGTGCACGCGCAGGCCATGCGAAATGAGCAAAAATTCGAGCGCCGCGCGCACCGGGGCCTCGTCGTCCACCAGATGCACGGCCGCCTGGGCGGTGGTGTGATTCATGTTGCCTCCTCCAGAGCATCTTCAAAGACCGGCAAGGTAAACGAAAAGCGCGCGCCACCCAGCGTGCTAACCCCAACGTCCATGCCGCCATGGTGCACTTCAATGACCGAGCGGCATATGGCCAGCCCCATGCCCATGCCATCGGCTTTGGTGGAATAAAACGGCGCGCTGAGTTGCTCTACCGTACGCCCGTTTAAGCCCGTGCCATCGTCTTCCACATCCATGCGAACAAAGCGCGGGCCGGCTTGCGCCGTGGCGATGCGAATCGTGCCGCCACGCCCGGCACTGGCCAGTGCGTCCGCCGCGTTGCGAATCAGGTTGATCAGCACCTGCTCCATCAAAATCGGGTCGGCATACACCCAGGGCAACTCAGGCAACAGCGCCCACACGATGTCCACCTGCCGCGCCTTCAGGTCGCGCTGCAACAATTCCACCGCCCGGTGCGCCACCGCACCCAGATCGCAGGCCTCGCGCTGGGGCCCACGGCGGGTCAGAAATTCGCGGATGCGCCGCACAATGCGCCCGGCCTCCGAGGCCTGGTCCCCTTGCAGCTTGAGCGCATGCACCACCGCTGGGTTGCTGTCCGGGGCATCGGCCAGCATGCGCTGCAAGCCGGTGTTGTAGCCGATGACGGCGGTGAGCGGCTGGTTGAGTTGGTGCGCCAGCGCAGAAGCCACCTCGCCCAGCGTGGTCAGGCGCGACTGGTAGGCCATGGCCTCGGCCTGGTGGCGTTCTCGGTCTTCGAGCTGCTTGCGCGCAGTAATGTCAATGATGGAGCCCATCCAGCCGATCTGCTTGCCATCGGCGTCGATGAGCGGCGACTCAAACACCATCACGTTCAGGGTGTGTCCATCGCTATGCCGCCACAGCGCCTCGTAGCCATCGCGCGGCGCATTGCCGGCCAGGTTGCGGCGGTTGCGCGTCATCACCTCGTCAATCGCATCGGGCGGCCAGTACGGCATGGGGGGCCGCAGGCCCACCAGCGCATCGGCCGACAAGCCCACCATGTCACAAAAAGTGCGGTTGACGTACAGGATGCGACCTTCGGCATCGCGCGCGCGCAAGCCCACCAGCGCCGAATCTTCCATGGCCTGACGCCAGGCGGCCTCCAGCCGCCACGCGCCCTCGGCGGTCGAAATCTGATGCACCTGGCGGCGCAGCAGCACGGTGGCCACCAACATGAGCCCCAAAAACCCGGCAATCAGCACCAGTGGCAGGGTGCGCCACAGTGGACGCTGGGGCTCGCGCGAAGTGATTTCCAGGTAGGCACCGGGCATGTTCGCCCCGACCAGCACCCGGTAGCTTTCGCGCCCCTGGGCCTCCAGCCGCAAAGGCATTTCATCCACCGACGCAATCACCTGCTCGGACGCATCCACCAGCTGCACGTCGTATTTGCGGGTCAACCACCAGGGGATGCCCTTGCGCAGCAACAGGCCTGGCGAGTAACGCACCACCAATTTGCCACTGGCCAGCGGCAACACCAGGTGGGACGAAACGCCAGTGCCATCGATCAGGTCTTTGATGCGCACCGCCGTCAGATTGTTCTGATCCGGCACATGGGCCACGATGCGGTTGCTGGCATCCAGCCAGGTCACGCTGAGCCACAAACCACGCATGCCCTCAATCACCTCGGGGCTCGCACCCAAAGCCTCTGCCGTGTGTTCCGTACGCGAAATTTGCCGCCCCAGATCGTCCAGGCGCGCCACCTCCACGGCCAAGCGCGCGCGCAACTGGGCCTCGCTGCTGAGCGCGTCGGCAATCATGGTGTTGCGCCGGTCGGTCTGCTCATCAAGTTCGGTGCGGTAGGCCCATGCCAACACCCCGGCGACGAACAATAAGGAGGCGAAAAACGGCAACAACCAAAGCCCGCGCCGCGCGCGCCGCAGAGACGCCGCGCCGATGGCGGGCTCTTGTACATGGTCCGGGATCGAAAGCATGCGCACAGTCTAGCGGAGGTAAAAAATGTGGAAGTCCACACTAGCCCCGCAATGGGGGAGCACCGACACTGTGAGTTATCTATTTTTTCATTTTTCTACCGGAGACGCTCCATGCACCCCTTTGCCCGCCGCACACTGCTTCAAATCGCCCTGGCCACCACCGCCCTGTGCGCCGGATCCGTCGCCTTGGCCCAAGCCCCGATCGTGATCAAATTCAGCCACGTGGTCGCGCCCGACACCCCCAAGGGCAAAGGCGCGCAGCGCTTCAAAGAGTTGGCCGAAGAGCGCACCAAGGGCAAAGTCAAGGTTGAGCTCTATCCCAACAGCCAGCTCTACAAAGACAAGGAAGAGTTAGAGGCACTGCAACTCGGGTCCGTGCAAATGCTGGCACCGTCGCTGGCCAAATTCGGCCCGCTGGGTGCCAAGGAATTTGAAGTGTTTGACCTGCCCTACCTGTTCAAGGACGACGCAGCATTTCGCGGCATCACCGAAGGCCCTCTGGGCGCTGAGCTGTTCAAGAAGCTTGAAAGCAAGGGCATCCATGGTTTGGCTTACTGGGACAACGGTTTTCACATCATGAGCGCCAACAAGCCGCTGCATGCCGTGGCGGACTTCAAGGGTCAGAAAATGCGCATCCAGAGCTCCAAAGTGCTCGATGCCCAAATGCGCGCACTGGGTGCTATTCCCCAAGTGATGGCCTTCAGCGAGTTGTACCAAGCCCTGCAGTCGGGCGTGGTAGATGGCACCGAAGGCGTGCCTTCGAACTTCTACACCCAGAAAATCTTTGAAGTGCAAAAGCACATCACCATTTCCAACCATGGCCACCTGGCCTACGCTGTAATCGTCAACAAGCCCTTCTGGGAAGGCCTGCCTGCCGACATTCGCACAACCCTAACCGGCGCCATGAAAGATGCGACCACCTACGCCAACGCCATTGCGGCGACTGAGAATGTGCTGGCCCTGGACAAGATCAAAGCCAGTGGCAAAACCACGATCTACACCCTTACTGCAGCCGAGGCCAATGAATGGAAAAAAGCACTGATGCCAGTGCACAAAGAGATGGAATCCCGCGTGGGCAAAGCCACCATCGAAGCGGCCTACAAGGCCACTGGCTTCGTGGCTCCCAAGTAATTTCGCCAACCGCAGGAGACTCGCGTGATCAACCGCATCTTGAACCAACTGGAGGAGTGGCTGATTGCCTTCCTCATTGGTGCCGCCACGTTGGTGATTTTTTTCGCCGTGGTGCACCGCTTTCTGTCTGGCGTACCCGTGATACAGGACTACACCGTGCAGCTCAATGTGAGCTGGGCGCAAGAGCTGTGCATCTTCATGTTCGTCTGGATGGCCAAGTTTGGCGCAGCCTATGGCGTGCGCACCGGCATTCACGTGGGTGTGGACGTGATTGTGCGCAAGCTTGAGGGCAAGGCCCAGCGCAATTTGATCCTGTTTGGTCTGCTGGCCGGTGCGTTATTTACAGGCACGGTGGCCACGTTGGGTGCCAACTTTGTCTGGCACATTGGTCAGACGGACCAGGTCTCTTCCGACCTGGAAATACCCATGTGGTGGGTCTACCTGTGTGTGCCACTGGGCTCGTCCTTGATGTGCTACCGCTTCCTGCAAGTGGCATGGAACTTCGCCCACGGTGCCGAGCTTCCGCACCACGACCACGGCCATGTGGACGGCATTGACGACATCAACCCCGACGAACTATTGGCCACCAGCAAGGGAGCCCGTTCATGAACGCCGCCATTATTTTTGTACTGCTGATTGTGCTCATGCTCACGGGCATGCCTATCAGCATTTCGCTGGGCCTGACGGTTCTGACATTCTTGTTCGCCATGACCGATGTGCCTGTGCAGTCGGTTGCGCTCAAGCTGTTCACCGGCATTGAGAAGTTCGAAATCATGGCGATTCCGTTCTTCATTCTGGCGGGCAACTTCTTGACCCACGGCGGTGTGGCACGGCGCATGATTCGCTTTGCCACCAGCATGATCGGCCACTGGCACGGAGGTCTGGGTCTGGCGGGCGTGATGGCTTGCGCCCTGTTTGCCGCCGTATCGGGCTCTTCGCCTGCGACCGTAGTCGCCATTGGCTCGGTGATTTTGCCGGCCATGGTCAAGCAGGGTTTCCCCAACAAATTTGGTGCGGGCATTCTGACCACGTCGGGTTCGCTGGGCATTCTGATTCCACCCAGCATTGCCATGGTGATGTTCTCGGTGTCCACCAACGTGTCGGTGGGCTCCATGTTCATCGCAGGCATCGTGCCCGGCATTGCTTTGGCGATTTTGCTGGGCTTTACCACCTGGTTTATTGCCCGCAAGAACAACTACCCACGCATGCCCAAGGCCACCGGACGTGAGCGTTGGGTGGCTTTCAAGGACAGTGCCTGGGGTCTGCTGCTGATCGTCGTGGTGATGGGCGGCATTTACAGCGGCATCTTCACACCCACAGAGGCTGCGGCCATGGCCGCGGTGTACGCCTTCATCGTGGCGGTGTTTGTTTACAAGGACATGACCTTAAAGCAGATCCCAAAGGTGTTGCTGGACTCCGCCAGCATGAGCGCCATGCTGCTGTACATCATCACCAACGCGGTGTTGTTCTCGT